>JAHFUS010000085.1 GCA_023264975.1 Actinomycetes bacterium
ATACGCACCGCCCGGTCTCGTAGCTCAGGCGGGTACCTCTTCTGGGCCGGGTGTTTCGTCGTCATGCTCCATCCTCACTTCCAAGGTATGGAGCCTCCGGGATACCCAGGCCGATTCAGTGACCGCTCCGCCTTCTGCGGCAACAACGAGAGCAACCGGCGCTAGTTCGGTGCCGACCGTCGCCGCCCGTGAACTATCCAGCACTCGGTCAGCGCTCGATGCAAGCGATGCCTCAACCCGACTCGCGTGCGTGTTGTTGAGAGCGGCGTCGTAGGCACGGATCGTCGAGTCGATTGGAGCGATGGCTGTCGCGGTCGGGGAGTTCGCAACAACGGCTGCCGTCATCGATGCAACCAGGACCATCGCCAGCGCGACGAGAAGCAGGCGCAAGCGGCACATTCGGCTACTCGTCGTCGCGGTCGTCCGCCGACTCGCTGAGGATCTTCTCTAGCTCCTCGTCGCGACGACGCCGAACTTCGGCGTCATGGGCCACCGTCCAGTCTGGGTTAGCCGCATAGAGCGCGTCAGTGATGTCGGTGGAGTGGCACCCGCGATCAGACAGCTCCTCGAGAACTTGAGTGGGTGTCAAAGGCCCTGTGGAGTGCCACGACTCGGCATGCGGGGGGCTGACCGACACTCTGTAGCCGCCCGACTCGTAGACGACGTCAATGGACAAAGAGGGCCTCCCACCAGTTGGCTTCACCCGGCAAGACGACTGGCTGGTAGCCCGCGTACCCGCGGACGAGGTTGTGCTCCATCCCGTAGTTCGGGCTTGTCTCCATCGGGTAGTACGCGCGACCCGGCTCGGGTCCCACGTCATGGATCGCCCGGCCCTCAGCCTTCCACGCTTCGATCTGCGCTCGATTGTGAGCGAGCAGCTCTTCGGACGTGTAGTTCTGCGGGTTCTCAAGGCCGGCGTAGGTCTCGTAGCCGTGGGCTTCCGCGTAGGGACCTACGCGTGACCCCATTCCTTCGCCGATGACAGCAGGCCGGGGTTCACCAGCGGTTGCGCTTTCTGCGGCTGCGGAGCCAACCTTCAGCCCGTTCTCGACCACCCCGGCCACCTTGGCAGCGGCGAGGGCGGTGGTGGCGGTATCGGCCACCGCCTGGGCACACCCCATGGCGCTGAAGCCGGTCACGGCGCCGGTGCACTTGTCCATCGCCCGGTAGACCGGGTTGGCACCACTGGCGTTGAACAGGTCCAGGCCCTTGGGTATTTGGCCGGTGGCGTTGATGTACTGGTCCACGCTGTGGGCGCCGGCTGCTCGCTCCGAGCGGTAGATGCGCCCAGGAGCGCCCCTCAGGCCGCCGAGGACGTCCGTCGCCCGGATGCCCCTCGACTGTTCGCGGATGGAGTGCGCGCCAGCCTTCCAGTCGCCGACGAGGGAGCGGGCACCACGGCTCCAGTCGGCCGCGACCTGGCGCAGCGTCGTCCCGGCCAATGCGAGCTTGGCCTGGCCGCGCTGGATCTGGGCGCTGACCGTGTCGATCGCAACCGTCGACGCCGTCTTGACCACCCCGACCACGGCGCCGGCGCCGCCGGCGACGGCCCGGCCGGTGCTCTTCACGGCCCTACCGACCGACTTCACGGCGTCATCGACGAAACTCGGCCAGTGCCCGTCGGCGTCGAAGTAGTTGAGGGGGCTGTCGAAGCTATAGGTGTAGCGGTTCAACGAGACGGGGCTGGCCAAGCCGCCGGTTACGGTGTCTCGGGAGTCGAAGATGGCGCCGGCGCTGTCATACCAACGGGCCCCCATCCACACCTGGGCGGTGCTGGGGTCGGTCCAGTCGCCCTGGAACCCGGCCGTGATGGGCAACGTCCCGGTGGTGGCCACCACCGCCCCGAACGGGTCGTAGGACTGGGAGGCGAGCACCGTGCCGTCTGCGCTGTAGAGGTGGGTGACGTCGCCGTGGCGGTCCCGGCCGACCAGTGCCGAGGTGGCCCCCGATCGCTGCGCCATCAGGTCGCCGCTGGGCGAACGGCTCCAGGTGGTGGAGCCGTCGCTGACGGGGTCGGCCTCGGTGCCGGCGTAGGAGAAGGGTTGGGCGTTGCGGGTGGACACCCGGTCGAGCGAGTCGTAGGCGTAGGACACCCCACCGGCGCCGGCCAGGCGCCCGAGGGCGTCGAAGCTGTAGGCGGTGGTGGCCCCGCCGGGGGCGGTGAGGGTGGCGAGGGTGCCCCGGGGCGACCAGGTGCGGGTGCCGTCGGGGCCGGCGACCAGGCGGTTGCGCTCGTCGTAGGTAGAGGCCACGCCGCCCGTGGAGGTCCGGTTGCCGGCCCCGTCCCAGGTGTAGGCGACGGTGGTGGCATCGGGCTTGGTCCACGAGACCAGCCGCCCGGCCCGGTCGTAGGAGAAGGCGTCGATGCCCGCTGCCGCAGTGCCCGTGGTGGTGCGGGTGACCAGGTTGCCGGCGGGATCGTAGGCGTAGGCCTCGGACTCGGTGGCCGCCCCGGTGGCGTTGGTGAGGGTGGCGGTGGCCAGGTGGCCCTGGTCGTCGTAGCCGTAGTGGCGGGTGGCGCCGCCCGAGCTGGCCACATCGGCCAGTTGGCCGGCGTCGTCGAAGGCATAGGTACGGGTGGTGGTGGTGAGCGGGTCGGTGGCGCTGGCCAGCTCGCCGCGGGCGCTCCAGGTGAAGGCGGCGGTGCCGGCCGCGTCGGTGCGCTGCGTCATCCGCCCGGCGGCGTCGTAGGCGAAGCTGGCGTCGCCGGCCGGGCCGGTGGCCGCGGCGAGCAGGCCCCGGTCGTCGTAGGAGAGGCCGAGCGAGCCGCCGGGGTGGGAGGCGGAGGTCATGTGCCCGGCGGCGTCGTAGGCGAACGAGCGGGTGGCGGGGGCCACGCCGGGGCCGGTGCCCGACTCGGCCGTGGTGCGCCCGGCGGCGTCGAAGGTGCGGGACACGCTGACCCCGCCCGGCTGGCGCTCCTCGACGGCCAGGCCGGCCCCGTCGTACAGCGATGTCCAGGTCCGGTTGGCGGCGGCCGCGTCAGCGGCGGTGGCCGGCTCGACGACCGACTCGGGCAGGTCCCAGGGGGTGTAGGTGGAGATGGTGACGTGGCCGTCGCCGTCGGTGGTGCGGGTCCGGTTCCCCTCCGCGTCGTAGCCGGCCGACACCACCACCGAGGTGGTGGCGGTGGCGGGCTGGGTCACCTGGGTGAGGCGGCCCGCGGCGTCGTAGGCCGAGGTGGTGGTGTTGCCCCGGGCGTCGGTGGTGGAGGTGGTGTTGCCGGCAGGGTCGGAGCCGAAGGCGGTGGTGGCCAGCACCGCCCCCGAGGGGGCGAGGGCGCGGCGGGTGGCCAGGCGCCCGGCGAGGTCGTAGACCGACTCGGTGGCCCGACCGAGCGGGTCGGTGGCACGCATCGTTCGACCGGCCACGTCGTAGGTCGTCGTCGAGGTCTTGCCCGCCGCATCGGTGGTGGCGGTCGCCTCGGCGGCGGCGTCGAGGACCCAGGTCGTCTCCGCCCCGGCGGGGTCACGGCGGTAGGTGAGGTTGCCCCGGTCGTCGTAGTCGAAGGTGGTGACGTAGCGGGCGGCGGGACCCGAGGGCTGGCGCACCACGGCGGTGCGGGTGCGGCGGCGGCCGAGGACGTCGTAGGTGGACTCGGTCCGGGCGCCCGTCGGGTCCACCGTGGCGGTGCTGTGCCCGGCGTCGTCGTACTCGGCCCGCCTGGTCGGGCGGGTCCCGTCGGCCAGGACCGGGTCGCGCTGGCGCACCGGGCGATTGCGGGCGTCGAAGTCGAAGTCACTGCGCCCGCCCCGGCGGTCGAGGCGAGACACCAGATTGCCGACCCGGTCGTAGGTGAAGGTCTCGGATGGGGCCAGGGTGGCGCCGTCGGGTCGGGTGTAGGAGGGGTGGTCGATGCGCACGGCCCGGCCCAGGCGGTCGTAGGTGGTGGTGGTGGTGGCGCCGCGGGCGTCGACGCGGCGTCGGACGTCGCCATAGGTGTTGTAGCCGAGGTTGGTGGTGGGCCGGGTGGTGGTCGGCGCCCCGCCGCCCTCCTCAACCGGAACCGGGGCCAGGGCGGTCGAGGTGCGCCGGCCGGCGGTGTCGTAGGAGAAGGTGGTGGTGAAGGCGGCGGGGTCGGCGCCGGCCACGTTGCCCCGCGGGTCGACGCTCGACACCAGGTTGCCCACCTGGTCGTAGGCGGAGGTGGTGACGAGGTCGACCGCCCCGTTCTCCACCGTCGACGACGTCGTTCGCCCGGCGTCGTCGTAGGCGAAGCGGACCTGCTCGGTGCGCCCTGCGCCAGAAAGGGTCCTGGTCACCACGTTGCCGGCCGGGTCGTAGGCGAAGGTGGTGGTGCGGGCCAGCCCGCCCGGGTCGAGGATGCTCGACACTACCCGCCCGGCCGGGTCGTAGGCGGTGGTGGTGGTGGAGGTCCCACCTGTCGTTTCCGACACCACGTGGCCGGCGGCGTCGTAGCTGCGGGAGACCACGGTGACGTCGCGGGTGGCACCGGTGCGGGTGGCGTAGCCCTCGGCCACCACGGCCACGAGGCGGTCGGCGTGGTCGTAGGAGAAGCGCCGGACATGGCCGAGGGCGTCGGTCTCGGTGGCCTTGCGCCGGGCCGGGTCATAGCTGGTGCGGGCCACGACCACGTCACGGGGGGTGGAGCCGGCCACGGGGTCGTCGACGAAGCCCTCGGCCACCCGGGTGCTGGCCAGGTTGCGGTTGTCGTAGGCGGTGCGGGTCACCCGGCCCTCGGCGTCGGTGACGCGGGCCACGTTGCCGGCGCCGTCGTAGGTGCGCGACATGGTCCCGGCCTCGGGGTCGGTGACGGAGATCTCCCGGTCGGCGCCGTCGTAGGCGTAGGACACGACCCGGGGGGCATCGGTGCCGATCACGTCCTCGGCCGCCACCGTTGCCTTGTTGGCGTTGGCGTCGTAGGTGGTGGTGGTGCGCAACTGGTGGGCGGCTTCGCCGGCCGAGGCGGCCACCGCCGGCGATGTCACGCTCGCCGGCATCGACAGCACCGTCCACGTCGTGGTGGTGGTTAGCCCGGCGGGGAAGGTGTCGGAGTACACGACCTCGGCGACGCGCCGTCCGAGTTCGTCGTAGGTGAACTGGCGGCGGGCGCCGGACGGGTCGACGACCTGTCGCTCGTTGCCGGCCGAGTCGTAGCGGTGGGTGGTGACCTTGCCCCGCTCGTCGACCTCGCGCAGCACCAGGCCGGGCGGGACCACGCCGCCGTCGAAGGCCACCTCGGTGCCGTTGGAGTACTCCCATCGCTTGGACACCCCGGCGGCGAAGTCGGCCGTGGCCGGAGTGGTCACCTTGGTGCGGTTGCCCCTGGCGTCGTACTCGGAGATGGTGGCGTAGGTGGCGTCGTTTGGGCCGGCCGAGCGGCCGTCAGAGGAGAAGACCTTGTTGTCGTAGCCGTCGTAGGCGCTATAGGAGGTGCGGCCCTCCCCGTCGGTCACCGACACCAGGTTGCCCCTGGTGTCATAGGCCATCGACGAGGCGTTGCCGTTGGCGTCGGTCACCTTGGTGCGGTTGCCGGCGCTGTACTCGTAGGTCGTGGCCATGCCCGCCGCGTCGGTCTCGGCCACCAAGCGGTGGGAGCCGTCGTAGTCCTTGGTGGTGGTGTTGGACCGCCCGTCGGTGACGGTGGTGCGAAGCGGTGTGGGGTAGGCGTAGTCGGTAAGGTCGCCGGCGCCGTTGCGCTTCCAGTCCACCCGGGCGTCGCCCTGGTAGGCGAGCTCGACCTCGGTGTTGCCCTTGGGCCGGATCACCTTGGTGATGCGGTTGGCACTCCAGGTGTACACCAGGCACGAGCCGGTGGCCACGTTGTTGTTGCGGGGGTCGCAGACCTTGGTCAGGCGGTCGCCGTCGTAGGCGTAGCGCCAGGTGAGGGGACCACCGTGGGCAGCGACGAGGTCGGTGGACACCGCGGTGACGTGCTCGCCGGTCCAGGCCAGGTGCAGGGCCCGCCCGGAGGCGGCGTCGGTGACGGTGACGAGGTGGCCGGCGCTGTCGTAGGAGAACGCCAGGTGGCGGGTGTTCTCGTCAGCCAGGTCGACCAGGCGCCCGGTGGCGTCGAACACGTAGGTGGTGGCGTCCTTGGCCCGCAGGTCGAAGCCGCCGGCGGGGTTGGGGCTGAGTGTGGAGAAGTAGCCCGGCGGCGGCAGGTAGGCGCCCGAGGGCTGGGGCTTGTGGACCTCACGGCGCCCGTCGGGGTAGATGACGGCCACCGCCCCCGCCGCCATGCGCTCGGTGCGCATGCCGAGCTTGAACGACCAGCCGGTGCCGAACGGGCCCACCCGGGAGTCGAGGCTGTTGTAGGTGCGCTCGACGGCCAGCTCCGGGCCGACCGAGGCGACGTGGGCCTCGGTGTCGGAGCGCACGTAGTTGCCCAGCGCCGGGTTCACGTCGTCGTCGATGCCGGCGTAGCCGTCGATGCCGAAGCTGTCGGAGCCGGCCATCAGCACCGCGCTGGGGGCCACGACCCGCAGGCGTCGGTTACCCGAGTCGGCCACCCACAGCCACTGGCCGTCGGAGGCGACGCCGGTGAGGTTCGAGAAGCTGGCCGACGCGCCCATCCCGTCGGCCAGGCCGGCGCCGGAGGTGCCGGCCACGTCGACGTAGGCGCCCGTCGCCTTGGTGTAGCGGCGGATGCCAGTGCCGAACGAGCCGTACAGGTAGTCGCCGGCCGAGGCCAGGCCGCCGGTGGTGGCGCCGGTGGCCACCGTGGTGAGTGCGCCCGAGGCCGGGTCGATGCGGACCAGGTCGTAGTCGGGGTAGCCCCGCGCCGTCCACAGCCACTGGCCGTCGGAGGCCAGGCCGTAGGAGCGCATGTACATGGCGGTGGAGACCACGGTGGTGGCGGCGCCGGTGACCGGGTCGACTTTCACCAGCGACGTCGACGCGGTCGAGCAGCACCCGCCGCCGGGAGCGGTCTTGAGGACGTAGAGCCATCTCCCCGGGCCGAAGGCGACGTTGACCAGGTCGTAGTCCGCGTACAGCGTCGAGGTGGCGCCGGTGGCGATCGACACCCGGCGCACGGTGACGTAGAAGGGGCACGAGGTGTCCAGCACATACAGGTAGTAGCCGTCGGTGGTCATGTCGCCCAGGGTCCCGAAACGGGCGGCGGCGCCGGTGGTGGCGTTCACGCACCCGGTGGCGGTGGCGTCGCCGGCCACGACGGTGGCCTCCCCGGTGGCCATATCCACCCGACGGATGGCACCGGCGGTGGCCACGTAGGCGTAGCCGCCCACCACCACGGTCCCGCCCATGGCCTTGAAGCTGGCCGACGCTCCCGTCCCGTTCACGGTGGCGTCGAGTCCGTTACCGGCCACGCTCGACACCGCTCCCGGGTTGAGGGCGAGGGTGGTGGTGGCGACAGCCGGCTGGGCCAGGGGCAGGTCCGGAGCGGCGACGACGTGGCGCAGGCGCCGGTTGGCGGAGTCAGCGGCCCACAGCGAGGTGCCGTCGGAGGCGAGCCCGGAGATGCCGGCGAACCAGGCGTCGGTGCCGGTACCGTCGGCCAGGCCGGCGCCGGAGGTGCCGGCCACGTCGACGTAGGCGCCCGTCGCCTTGGTGTAGCGGCGGATGCCAGTGCCGAACGAGCCGTACAGGTAGTCGCCGGCCGAGGCCAGGCCGCCGGTGGTGGCGCCGGTGGCCACCGTGGTGAGTGCGCCCGAGGCCGGGTCGATGCGGACCAGGTCGTAGTCGGGGTAGCCCCGCGCCGTCCACAGCCACTGGCCGTCGGAGGCCAGGCCGTAGGAGCGCATGTACATGGCGGTGGAGACCACGGTGGTGGCGGCGCCGGTGACCGGGTCGACTTTCACCAGCGACGTCGACGCGGTCGAGCAGCACCCGCCGCCGGGAGCGGTCTTGAGGACGTAGAGCCATCTCCCCGGGCCGAAGGCGACGTTGACCAGGTCGTAGTCCGCGTACAGCGTCGAGGTGGCGCCGGTGGCGATCGACACCCGGCGCACGGTGACGTAGAAGGGGCACGAGGTGTCCAGCACATACAGGTAGTAGCCGTCGGTGGTCATGTCGCCCAGGGTCCCGAAACGGGCGGCGGCGCCGGTGGTGGCGTTCACGCACCCGGTGGCGGTGGCGTCGCCGGCCACGACGGTGGCCTCCCCGGTGGCCATATCCACCCGACGGATGGCACCGGCGGTGGCCACGTAGGCGTAGCCGCCCACCACCACGGTCCCGCCCATGGCCTTGAAGCTGGCCGACGCTCCCGTCCCGTTCACGGTGGCGTCGAGGCCGTTGCCGGCCACGATCGACACCGCTCCGGGGTTCAGGGCGAGGGTGCGCCACTCGGGGAGGGTGGAGCCGAAGTCGACGTCTGCTCGCACCTCGTTCGCCCCCAGGGCGATGGGCCCGGTCACGACCGGCGTGGTGGCGGCGAAGCGGGGGCCGGCACTGGTGGCGTCGACGCTGGCCCGGTAGGTGTCGGGAGCGAGGTTGGGGAACGAGTAGGTGCCATCGGCGCCTGTTGTTCGGGTGCCCCAGTCGATGTCGTCGGCGGTGCCGAAGGTGTTGTCGGCGCCGTCGGCCACCAGGTGCACGACGGCACCGGCGATGCCGGGCTCTCCGGCGTCGGCCACACCGTTGCCGTTGTAGTCGGCGAAGACGAGGTCGCCGATGGCGCCCGACCAGCGCAGCCCGAAGTCCGATGTCGTGTGGTTCTCGGCCGCCACCAGGGAGACGGCGTAGCTGGACGCGGTGGTGAAGGCGCCGCCGGTGGGTAGATCGGCAGCCTCGATGGCGACCCGGTAGGGCCCGGGGGCGAGGTAGGCGAACTGGTAGGCCCCGCCGGCGGTGCTGACGGCGGTGGCGGTGGTGTCGTCGGCCGTCCCCAGGGCGCCGTCGGGCCCCGGACCGTGCAGGGTGACCGTGACCCCGTCCTGGCCGGTCTCAGTGGCATCGCGGAGACCGTCGCCGTTGCGGTCCACCCACACCGAATCGCCGATGGCGCCGGTGTAGCGCATGCCGAAGTCGACATCGGTCCGCTCGCCTCGGGGGGCCAGGTTCACGTCGGCCCACGTCGGCCCCGTGGGCACGGTGCCGCCGGGAGCCGATGCGGTATCGACGGCGACCCGGTTACGGCCGGGGCGCAGGCCGGAGAACCGGTAGGAGCCGTCGGCGCCCGAGATGGTCGACGCCGCAACGACATCGTCGGCCGTACCGAAGGTCCCGTCGGGGCCCGCGTCGATGAGCCGCAGCGTGACCCCGCCGAGGCCTCCCTCGCCGGGGTCCTGGGCATGGTTGCCGTCCGTGTCCACCCACACCCGGTCGCCGATGGAGCCGGTGAAGCGGAAGCCGAAGTCCACGGTATCGAGCTGCTGGTGGGCAGCCAGGACGACTGTGCGCGGCGACTCGCTGGGCGGCACCGAGGCGCCCGAGGGCCCGCTGTCGTTGTCGATGCTGACCCGGTAGGTGCCCGGCGCCAGGTCGGCGAAGCGGTAGGCACCGAAGGCGTCGGAGCTGCGGGTGCCCACCTCGACGTCGTCGGCGCTACCGAGCGTGCCGTCGGGCCCGGCGCCCACCAGGTGCACCACGGCGGCGGCCACCGCCGGCTCGCCGGCGCCGCGCGATCCGTCGCCGTTGGTGTCGAGCCACACCGAGTCGCCGATGGAGCCGTCGTAGCGCAGCCCGAAGTCGCGCGCCGAGTCGTCCTGGCCGGGGGCGAGAGTGAGCTCGAGCGGGTTGGGGCTGGACACGACCGTGCCGGCGGGGGTGGTGGCCGGGTCGACGCTGACCCGGTAGCGGCCGGGGGCCAAGTGGGTGAACCAGTAGGTGCCGGCCGCGCCGGTCGTCGCCGCCGCGGTGGTGTCGTCAGGCGTGTCCAAGACCCCGTCGGGTCCGGCCGAGCGCAGGCTGACGGAGACGCCGCCTTGGCCAGGCTCGCCCGCTCCCTGCACGCCGTCGTGGTTGGTGTCGAGCCAGACCAGGTCCCCGATGGCGCCGATGTAGGTCACCCCGACATCCACTGCGAGATTGTGGCCATGGGGCGCCAGATCGACCTGGACGACGGACGGCGTCGAGAATGTGGCGCCGGCCGGGATCGTGGCGGCGCCGGCGCTCACCCGGTAGCGGCCGGGAGCCAGGTTGGCGAACAGGTAGGACCCGTCGCCGGCCGAGGTGGCCGAGCCCACGGCCACGTCGTCGCCCGTGCCCAGCTGGCCGTCGGGGCCGGCCGACACCAGGGCCAGGGCCACGCCCGCCAGACCGGGCTCGCCGTCGATCTGGGCGCCATCGCCGTTGGCGTCGAGCCACACCCGGTCGCCGATGGAGCCGTCGTAGCGAAAGCCCATGTCCGCCGACGTCACCTGCTGGCCGGGCGCCAGGCTGAGCGCCAGGGGGTTGGCCGTGTCGGCCACCGTCCCGGCCGGGGCGCTGGCCGCGTCGGCGCTGACCCGGTAGGAGCCGGGCGCCAGGTGGTCAAAGACGTAGGCGCCGTCGGGGCCCGAGGTGGTGGTGGCCACCACCACCTCGGGCCCCGAGTTGTCGGCCAGGGAGAGCGCGACCCCGGCCAGGCCGGCCTCGCCCGGGTCCTGGGTGCCGTTGGCGTTGGCGTCCAGCCAGACCCGGTCGCCGATAGAGGCGGTGTAGCGGAACCCGAAGTCGACCGTGGCGATCTGGGCCCCCGGGGCCAGGTCGACGTCGACGCTGGCGGCGGTGGTGGTCGACGACCCGGCCGGCGCAGTGCTGGCGTCGACGCTCACCCGGAAGCGGCCCGGCGCCAGGTGGTCGAAGTCGTAGCCACCGGCGGCGGTGCTTTCCTGGGTGCGGGTGGGGCCGTCGTCGGCCGTGCCCACCACGTTGTCGGGCCCGGCCGGGCGCAGGGTCAGCCTCACCCCGGCCAGGCCCGGCTCGGAGGCGCTGCGCTGGCCATTGCCGTCGCGGTCGACGAAGACCGAGTCGCCGATTGAGCCGGTGTAGCGGAAGGAGAAGTCGACCGCGCGGTTCTCGGCCCCGGGGGCGATGGTGACCAGGGACGGGTTGGCCCGCCCCGACACCGCCGCACCGGCCGGACCGCTGGCCTGGTTGACGCTCACCTGCCAGGTCCCGCCGGGCAGGTGCTCGGCCGCCCAGCGCCCGTCGGTGCCGGTGGTCCTCGGGGGAAACACGATGTCGTCGCCGGTACCAAGGGTGGCGTCGGGTCCCAGCCCCACCACGGCCACCCCGACCCCCGTGGCGGGCCCGTCGCCGGCGTCGCGCACGCCGTTGGCGTCGTTGTCGACCCACGCCGCCCCTCCCAGGGCGCCGGCGTCGGTGAAGCCCACGTTGGCGTCGGCCTTGGCCTGGCCGGGCGTGAGGGTGAAGTTGAGCGGGTTGGGCGTCGTGGTGGCGGTGCCGGGCGGCGCGGAGAGGGTGTCTGCCACCAGCCGGTAGGAGCCGGCCGGCAGGTTGTCGAAGCGGTAGGCGCCGGTGGCGTCGCTGGCGGTGGTGCCCACCGCTTCGTCGTCGGGGGTGCCGATGGTGTTGTCGGCCCCAGCCGCGGACAAGATGAGCGCCACGCCCCCCAGGCCCGCCTCGCCGGGGTCCTGGGAGCCGTTGGCGTTAGTGTCGACCCAGACCCGGTCTCCCACTGAGGCGGTCCAGCGGAATCCGAAGTCGACGTCGCTGCGGGTCTGGTTGGACCCGAGCACCACAGTGATCGGGTCGGCGGTGTCCGGCGCCGTCCCGGCCGGCGCGGTGGTGGGATCGACGTGGGCCCGGTAGGTGGCGGGGAGGAGGGCGGTGAAGCGGTAGAAGCCGTCGGAGCCGGCGACCTGGTCGGGCAGAGCGAGGTCGTCGGCAGTGCCGAAGAGGCCGTCGATGCCGGCCGAGGTCAGCTTCACGGTGGCGGCGCCGACGGCGGCCTCGGTGGTGTCGTGGACGCCGTTGACATTGCGGTCGAGCCACAGGTGGCCCTCGATCGTCCCCGCAACTTGGGGCAGCAACGGCAGGGCGGCCGCCGCCGGACGGGCCAGGGCCGAGACGCCACTGGTCAGCGTCGCCACCGCGGTGAGCAGCGCCATCAGTCGTCGTGCCATCGGGACAGTCCTCCACGCTCGTGTGAGAAGCGCGGTGCCTGCCCGACTCCCCCCATGGTCCAACCTGCAACAGCCACTATCGGCGGTCGTCAGACCACTCCTTGAGGAATAGTGTTCGCTATAGTGGGCGCCTCCTCCTACCCCATCGCGGATGAAATCTCCGAACCGGACAAAGCGACCGGGCCGAGGGCGCTGGCCTACGCCTCGGAGGCCACGGGGACGCATGGACGCGTGGACTACATGCCCAGGCCCAGCCCATGGTCGCGGTCCAGCCCTCGCTCAGCCGTCCGGCGCTGCGCCTCCAGCAGCATCCCGGCCTGGTCGAGCACGTGGGTCCACGATGAGAGCGCCTCGGCGTCGACCGGACCGGCGCCCGTCGCTCCATCAACCTTGCCGGCCACGGCCACCAGGGCGGGACCGCTCCGGAGCTGGCCGGCGAGGTCGTCCCACTCGGGATCGGACATCCATCGTTCGACCTGGCGCGGTCCGATGGCAGCCATCACGCCCCCGTCGCCCTCGTGGCCGAACGCCTCGGGATGGCGGTCGCGGTAGGACTCGATGCGATAGGCCAGCCCGCACCACGCCCGGCGTGCGTCGGTGTCGGCGGGCGGCTCACCCAGGACCGTGACCAGGTGGGCGGGGACGATCGCCTCAGCTGCGAG
>JAHFUS010000023.1 GCA_023264975.1 Actinomycetes bacterium
GTCCGCACGGTCAGGCCGGAAGGAGAACCGTTGCGGATCCGCCGTTCTGGTCGGTGGATCGTGGCGGAACTTCGCACCGCTCCACCGACCAGAAGGACCGCCGCAGTTCGCTGCGTCTAGGTGGTTGGCCCGCCGGCGATCAGCTTGAAGTGGGCGCCGGTGACGTCGGAGGCGGTGGCCAGGCGGCCGTAGGGCGTGTCCTCGGCCGGCGTGACGATGGCGCCCCCCAGCTCGACGGCCCGGGCCAGCGCGGCGTCGGCGTCCGTCACCCGGAAGTAGACGGACCAGTGGGCGGGCACGCCCTCGGGCAGGAAGGCGCCGGCGTCCATGATGCCCGCCTCCTGCGTATCGGCGTCGCCGTAGGTGGAGTAGCGGAACTCGGGGGACTCGCTCATGGTCCGGACGGGCCACCGGAACACGTCGCGGTAGAAGGCGACGGAGGCGTCGTAGTCGCGGGTGAGCAGTTCGAACCAGGCGGCGGTGCCGGGCTCGTTCAGGACGGCGAAGCCCTTGAAGGTGCCCGGCTGCCAGGCGCCCACGGCGGCGCCGCCGGGGTCGGTGACCACCGACATGGTGCCGAGGTCCGCCACGTCCATGGGCGGCACGATGACGTGGCCGCCGTTGGCCTCCGCCGTCTCGACCGTCTTGCGGGCGTCGTCGGTCGTCAGGTGCACCGACCAGACGTCGGGCATGCCTCCGGAGCCGTCGTTGCGCATCCCGCCGCCGACGGCCTGGCCGTCCTTGGCGAAGGTGATGTAGCCGCCGAACTCCTCGCCTGCGTCCTCCGACGTCCAGCCGAAGAGGTCGCCGTAGAACGACCGGCTGGCAACGGGGTCCGACGTGTACAGGTCGATCCAGCAGGGGGCGCCGATCGGGGTTTCGTCGCGGGTGGGCATGGGGTCTCCTTCGGGCGGTGAGCGCGTGGTCGCCAGTCGTGACGCTACGGCAGGGCCGAACTCGTCGCTCGGTCGCGCTGATGAATTCTCTGGGCAGCGACCGTCCTTCCTTCGAGCCGCCCGCGCCGGCCGGGTGAAAAGGCGAGAAGGCGAACCAGTGGCCGCAGTCGTAGGGTTCTCCCAGTGGCGGTTCGATCCCTTCGGCCAGGGCCTCCAGCCGGAGGACTTCGAGCAGGGCACACGAGCAACGGGCGGTATGTCGAGCGCAGTGAGCGCTCCGCCCTGGTGGCCGCGCAGGAGCCGCTCGGCCTCACCTGGTTCGAGTTCGCACCAGCCGACGCGGGCCGCCTCGAGGACCTGGTGGCCCGGCTCCGGGCCACCGAGTGGGCCTATGTGGACCGCGAGGTCGACGTGCGGCTCAGCAGGTAACAAATGGCCGGCGTGGACGTCGTGGTGGGCGCCGGCCACAACGGCCTGGTGGCCGCCTGCTACCTGGCCCTCGCCGGTCGGGACGTGCTGGTGGTCGAGCAGCTCGACCGGCCCGGCGGGGGGTCGCGTACCGAGGAGACCATTCCCGGGTACCGCTTCGACCTCCACTCGGCCGCCCACAACATCATCAACATGACCGACATCCCGGTCGAGCTCGACCTGGCCGGCGCCGGCCTCGACTACGTCGAGATGGACCCGTTCTCGGTCGCCGTGCACGCCGACGGGCGCAGGGTGCGCTTCCACCGGTCCATCGAGGCGACGCTCGAGTCGATCGCCGAGGAGTCGCCGTCGGAAGCGGCCGCCTACAGGCGGTTCCTCGACACTGCCGTGCCGCTGGTGCGCACCGTCCTGCCCGCCATCCGAGGCGACACGTCGGCCCGGGCGCTCCCCGGTCAGGTGGTCAACGCCGTGCGGGCGTTGCGCCACCAGCCCCTCACCACCGTCCGCGACGTCCTCAGCCCCTACGACTCGCTTCTCCGCCGCCGCCTGTCGTCGGACCTGACCCGGGGGCCGGTGGCCGCCTTCGCCGCCCACGCCGGCGTGGGGCCCACGGTGCCGGGCGGAGCGCTCTACGCCTTCTGGCAGGCGGCGTACCACCTGTTCGGCCAGTGGCACGGCCGGGGCGGCGCCCAGAACCTCACCGACGCCCTCGTCTCACGCCTCACCTCGCTCGGCGGCGAGGTGCGGTGCTCGGCGCCGGTGGAGCGCATCGAGGCGGGAGGCGGCCGGGTACGGGCGGTGGTGCTCGAGGGAGGCGAGCGCATCGAGGCGTCCACCGTCATCACCGCCATCGATCCCAAGACGGCGCTGCTCGACCTGCTCGACCCGCCCCTCGACGGCGAGGCCGGCGCCGACCTGGCCGCTGCCCGGCGCTCCAACGTCGTGCAGGCGGTGGTGCACGTGGCCACTGATCGCCTGCCTGCCTATCCGGGCGGCCGTCCCGGGGACTGGAACGGCCTTCAGAGCTACGTGGACCGCCTCGACGACCTCTCCTCGGCCTGGGCGCAGGCCGAGGCCGGGCTGCTCCCCGACCCGCTGCCCCTGTACGCCTTCACCCCCTCGGCCATCGACGACGGGCTGGCGCCGCCCGGCCAGCACACCGTCTACCTGGCCTGCCCGGCGGCGCCGTCTAGGGTGGACGGTGGGTGGGCCGCCCGGCGCGACGATCTGGTCGAGCGAAGCCTCGACGTGCTGGAGGCGCGGGCCCCGGGCGTGCGCAGTTCCGTGCTCGGCGTCGCCACCTGGACACCCGACGAGATGGAGCGGGTGGAGCGCTGGCCCGGCGGCCACCCGATGTACCTCGACATCGCCCTGGACCAGCTCGGGCCGTTCCGTCCCACCAAGCGCCTCGGCGGCTGGCGCACCCCGGTGGGCGGCCTCTACATCTCCGGCGCCGGCACCAACCCCACCGGCGGCATCGCCGGCACGCCGGGGCGCCAGGCGGCCCGGGCCCTCCTGGCCGACCAGAAGTGATCTGAGCCGGCGCTCATCGACCTGGCCCCATCCGACTCCGGAGCGGGTGGGTGGGAGAGTCTGTGCCATGAGCACCGTGCAGGAACCGCCGAAACGTTTCAGCGTCATCAACGATGGCCTGTACCTGATCATCGTCACCGCCCTGGCCTTGTACTTCGTGATCGGCGGCATCGCCTGGGCGGTGCTCACCTACGAAGGCAAGAGGATGCCCGAGGGCCTGGCAGCCACCATCGCCACGGTGGGCGGCGGGCTCCTCGGTGTTCTCTCGCCGACCAAGAAGGACGCCTGACCGCTCGACGCCGGCGTTGACGGTTTGACGTGGACGGCGCCGGCTCAGGCCGTGGAGCGGGTTGGGGCCGCGGATGCCGGACGTCCCGCGCCTACTGACCGGCGCCGGCCTTCACGCCGAACACGTCCCACAGGTCGGCCAGGAAGGAGCGGCCGAAGCGGGCGAGAGCGGCGGCCCGGTCGAGTGGTCCGGACCCACCGTGGACGGCGAAGGTGGTGAGCTGGCGGGCGAAGTCGGGCACCAGGATGTGCAGGATGCCGCTCGCCACCAACTCGGCGTCGGTGTCGCCCTCGACCGGCACGTGGCCGCGGAGCAGGCGGACGTACAGCGTGGACGTGTCGCTCCACACGTCGAAGCCGGCGTCGTCGTGCACGTCCTTGTAGCCGCTCATGGTGAGGGGGTGGCCGGTGGGGTCGGTGAAGAACAGCCGGTAGTACATGTGGGTGCGACCGGGGCCGGCGTCGGCCACGAACAGGTTGAAGTCGCCCCGCTCCACCTCCATGCGCCCACCCAGGGCGTCGCAGTGCACCCACCCGGCGGCGGAGCCGAGGTGGTCGGCGTCGTCCAGGAAGCGGTCCACATCTGGCGCGGTGATGGTGAGGTGGAACATGAATGCGTTGCCTTCGGCCCTGCCCGAATCGAAGGCGGCCTCGTGGTCGGTGGCGCCGAAGGCGATGAAGCCCTTCATCTCCTCGGTGAACGTCAGCGTCTTGACGTCGCCGTCGGGGGACGGGCCGCCGGCCGGCGGGGGAGGCGCGACCGGGTCGATGTGGGGCACGGGGCGCACGGTGGAGCCGGTGGACTGGGAAGCTTCGAGCAGGTGGTCGACCGCCCGGTCGGCGAAGGCGGCGATGGTGAGCGACGGGTTGGCGCCGACGGGCCCGGGCATCACCGATCCGTCGAGCACGTGCAGGCCGGCGTAGGCGAACGACTCGCCCCACTGGTCCACCACGCCCTCGGACACGTTGCGGCCCATGGGGGCGCCGCCGAGCGGGTGCACGGTGACGACCTTCTTGATCAACGAGATCGGGTTGTCGACGAGGTCGCCGCCCAGCTCGCCGGCCAGCGCCTGCATGGTGCCCCGGAGCCGGTCGAAGAAGGCGCGGGAGGTGGCCGTGGTCCAGTCGATCTCCAGCTGGCCCCGCCGCAGGCGCATGACGCCGTCGGGGGCGTCGCGCCCCATGCCGAGGAGGGGCAGGGAGGCGGATGACAGGGTGGCCTCGCCGATCAGCGACGCCAGCTCCACGCTCAGCGAGCTGCGGGGGTTCCTGCGGATCTGCGAGATGACCCGGGCCGCCACGATGCGCAGGACGCGCCGGAACCGGGTGGGGGCGGTGACCGCCTCGGCCATCCAGTCTACGGCTACCGGGTAACCGGCGTCCTCGATGTAGTAGCCGGGCCCGCTGCCGCCGTCCGCCGTGTCGGGGACACGCACGTAGCTGGTGATCACCGGCCCGAGGCTGCTGTCGATGACGCGGTACGGCGTGCGGCCGGTGCCCTTCCGGTGGGCGCCCATGATGATCCCGAGCAAGTCGCCGTTGCCGCAGAACCGGGTGCCCAGGGCGGGGCCGAGGTCGGGGAACGCGCTGCGGTTGCGGAGGAGGAGCCCGGTCGTGCCGAGCGTGCCCGCTGCTACGACCAGCCGGTCGCAGCTCACCCAGGTGAGGGGCAGCTTGTCGGTGTTGACCTTCACGCCCTCGTGCTCGGGGCCGTAGGCGACGTAGCCGACCATGAAGCCGCCGTCCGGGTCGCGCTCGATGCTGTGGACCTCGCAGCGGGTGCGGATGTCTGCCCCGTGGTGCCTGGCCGCCGACAGGTAGGTGTGGTCGAGGGTGTTCTTGCTGCCCTCGTTGCACCCGATGTTGCACTCGCCGCACAGCCGGCACGTGCGGCGGGGCACGCCGTGGATATTGGGGAAGGCGCCCTCGGGGATGGGCTCGGCCACCGCTGCCGGCCGGCCCCGGTTGGCGAAGGTGACGGCCAGGGGCGGCAGGCCCCACTCGAGGCCGAGGCCGGCGGCCGCGTCCCGCAGGGCCAGCGTCTTCGCCGGCGACGGGTACCCCGGTGCGCCGAGCGGGAACGTCTGGACGCCCATCATCCGCTCGACCCGTTCGTAGTGGGGCTCGAGGTCGGCCCGGCTGATGGGCCAGTTCTCGTAGCCGCCTCCCACCGGGTGCTCGTGCACGAACCACCGCTCGTCCTTGCGCAGGAGGACGTTGGCGTAGATCAGCGACCCGCCGCCCAGGCCGCTCGACACCAGCGCCTCGATGCCCTTGAAGGTCCAGATGTCGAACAGGCCGTGGTAGCCGCGAGAGGGGTCCCACACGTTGGCGGCCATCTCCCTCGGGCGGCGGGGGAAGCCGCCGGGCGGGTAGGGCTTCCCCCGCTCCAGCACGAGCACCGAGCGGCCCGCGTCGGCCAGGCGGTAGGCCGCCACCGACCCGCCGAACCCGGACCCGACGACGACCACATCGACGTGCGCATCGGCCTCGCGTCGCATCGGATCCCCTTTCGACCGCGGCCGAAGAACGTACCGTGCCGGCGGACAGTGCGAGCGCGTGCGGACCGGTCAGCGCAGGAGCACCGCCGCGGTACCGATCGGCGGACCGGGCCTGTTGTCCGGCACCCAGACCTCCACCTGGTGGCGGTGGCCTGAGGCACGGCCTCCATCCGCAGGCGCCGGTCAGCACCGCCCCCCGCGGTGCGACCGGCCCATGCCACCCGATCCCCCCGGGCCGCAACACCACGAGACTTGCACGCAGAAGCAGCTGCTGCATTGGGGCCAGCAGGTGTTGTGCGAGGGGGTGCCAGCACCCCCTCCCTGACCGGCGAAGGCCGTTCCGGGCGGTTCGCGCCGGTCGGCAGGTACCGGCGGTCCGGGCGGCGAACTTCGAGCCGTGCCCGGATCCCCCCGTGTGGTCCCAGCCGCTCCACGGGGGACACGGTGGGCCACCGCCGCTCTCACCGTGGCGCTGGCATGCGTGCTGGTCGTGTCCGGCCGCGTGCCGGGGGCGGACGCCCAGACGGCCGGGGGACTCGAGGCGGACTTCGCGGCACGGGTCACCGCCGAGCGCCGGGCCGCCGGCCTCGGCGCCCTGGCAACGGAGGCCGACCTCGTCTCCGTTGCGAGGAACCACTCGGCGGACATGGCGGCGGCGAGCCGGCTGTACCACAACACCCTCCTTGGCCAGCAGGTGCAGGGGTGGCTGGTGGTCGCCGAGAACGTGGGCGTCGGCTCCTCGGTGGACCAGATCCACGGGGACTTGATGGCCTCTGCGCCCCACCGGGCCGACATCCTCGACAACCGGTTCACGGGCATCGGCGTCGGCGTCGTGCAGTCCGGCGCCACTGTCTGGGTAACCCAGGTGTTCCGTCGCAGCGCCGGCGCCCCGCCTCCCTCACCCGCCGTCGCGCCACCCGCCCCTCCCTCGCCGGCAGTGGCTGCCCCCGCCGGCGCCGCGTCGCCCCCGCCGGCCCGCACGGCCCCGCCCCGAGCCGCTCGTCAGGCTCCGACCGACACGGCGACCACAGCTTCCACGACGACGATCCCCGCCACGACCACGACGACCACCGCACCGATCATCGCCGTCCCGCCGACGGCCGCACCGATCATCGCCGTCCCGCCGACCACCGCCCCGTCGACGGCCGGCCTCCCCCTCGACACCCTCGCCGCCTCGTCGCCGCCCGTCGAGCCCCGGTCAGGACTGGTCGCCATGGGTCTGCTGGCGGCATTGCTCCTGTGGGCGGCGGCTGCGGCGGTCGTGAAGGTCGCCGTCCGGAACCACCTCGACGCCGCCCGCCCCTGAGGGGGCGCAGCCGCCGTCCAGCCAGGGTCGCCCGCCGCGAAGGGGGTGAGCCTCGGCGCCGACGGCGCCGGCCGGGCGACAGTCGAGTACAGGGGGACGGGTGTGTCGGCGAGGAAGCGCCGGCGCAGGTCGGAGGAAGCCGGGGAGGGATACCTACGTGACCTTGAGCGAGCCTTCCATGTCCGGGTGCACGAGGCAGACGTACTTGTAGGTGCCGGGTTTGGAGATGGCCAGCGAGTACACGACCTGGCCCCCCGTGAAGGGCGCCCCGCTGCTGTGGTACCCCTCCCCGTTCCAGGTGCCGGCATCGACCGACAGCCTGGGTGGGTCGCCGCTGTCGGGGACGGGTAACGGGATCTCCGGGCTGGCGGCCGGCGCATACGACTTCTTGTTGATGACCAGGGCCCCGGTGCTGTCGAACCGGAGCCACGGGCGGGCGTCCTCGGGGGCGTTGAAGGCGATGGTGTGGAAGCCGTCGACGGTCCAGGTGACCTTCTCGCCCGCCTTCACGGTGATCTCCTTGGGAACCACGTTGAGGCTGGCGCTGCTGGGCACATCCTTGGTGGCGGTGGCGCCGACGCGGGCGTCTGTGCCGGTGATCGACTGCACCTGGTCGACCTTGGCCTTCACCTTGGCCACCAGGTCATCGAGCTCCTGCTTCCCAGCGGCGGCGACCGCCTCGGGGGCGGGGACGGGGGTGGCCCGGTCCACCACCGTGACCGACTCGGTCATGGCCGGCCCGTGCACGAGGCACATGAAGGCGTACTGGCCGGGCGCCATGTCCGCGGACAGCTTGAAGGTGACGGTCTTGCCGTCGGCCAGGAAGCCCGAGTTCAGGAACCGCTCGGTGCCGTCGATCTCGGCGGGCGGCTCCTGGTCTGGCTTGGGGCAGGCCACGTCGAGCGGCGGGTCGTTCTCGGGCAGGTAGCAGGGCTGCGACGCGGCCTGCACGAAGAAGGTGTCGGGGCCGGCGTTCGGGTCCTCGCTGAAGACGAAGGGGACCTTGTCGACGACGGCCTGCAGCTCCGGCGCCGGCTGGCCGCCGGCGGCCCCGATCTGGCTGTTGGCCACGAGGGCCTCGGCGATGAGCGACCCGGTGGCCAGGCTGTGGGGCTCCCCCGTGAAGGTCGACTTGAACTCGATGGTGTCGCCGGGGTGGGCCTGCGTCTTCTGAGGGAAGAAGTGGCTCCAGGAGGACGCGAAGCCGTCGGTCTTGGCGTCGATACCGATGGTGATCGTCTGGGCGCCGGCACCCTCGCCGCCGGTGGTGGTCGTTCCCGTGGTGGAGGGCTCGTCGCTCCCGCCGCAGGCGCCCGCCAGCAGGGCGGCGACGGCGACCAGTACCGCCAGTCGTCTCCGCATCCCATGTCCCCCCTTCGGTCCGAGGCCTCGTCGCGTCAGGCCCGTTCGGACCGGGCGCGAACGTACCACCGGCGGTTCAGCCGTCCATCAGCGACAGCTTTGTTCGGTCGCCACCCGACGCGTAGGCGGGGTCGGGGGCGATAGGGACATTTCCGGGGGCTCGCCCACGATCCGCCGGCGGGGACCTACTCGGCGCGACGCTCGGGCGCCGGGCGCCGGGGGATGGCGCTGCCGGCGCCCGAGACGCGCTCGCCGGCTCGGGCGCCCGGGCGAACCGGCAGGCACCGCCGACGGAACCACCGGCTCCACGGGAGCCGGACACCGTCAAGATCGTGGAGCGACCCGCTTCACCTGCTCGGGCTGCACCGGTGCCCCAGGGTTACCCGGCCCACAGGGTGCCCAAACAGCTCTCCTGCATGTCGTCGCGAGTGCCAGGATCGACTTGTTCCCGGGCCCGATGGGAACGAGAAAGACCACCGGGGTGTTCTACATGGTCACCCCCCGACCACGGACACCGGGACCGCCGATGCAGAGGAAGCGAACAGGCACCGAACCGCAGGAAGACCTGGTACGTCTTTATCTCAACGAGATCGGCCGGTACCCCCTGCTCATGAAGGCAGACGAGGAACGCCTTGGCGAGGCCGTGGCCCAGGGCCTGGCGGCGGCCGCCGAGTTGGCCGTGCCCGGCCCCGCCCTGGCGGCCGCCCGGCGCCGCCGGCTGCGCTCCCAGGTGCAGGCGGGCGAGCGGGCCACCACCGAGTTCTGCCAGGCCAACCTCCGACTCGTGGTGTCGATCGCCAAGCGCTACCAGGCGTCCGGAGTTCCCCTGCTCGACCTTGTGCAGGAGGGCAACCTGGGCCTGCTCCACGCCGTCGAGAAGTTCGACCACAAGAAGGGGTTCAAGTTCTCCACCTACGCCACGTGGTGGATCCGCCAGGCCATCACCCGCGGCATCGCCAATACGGGCCGCACCATCCGCCTGCCCGTCCACGCCGGCGACCTGGTCAGCCGGGTGCAGCGGGGATCGGCCCGCCTCGAGGTGCGCCTCGGGCGCCGGCCCACGGCGGAGGAGCTGGCCGCCGAGGTCGATCTCACCCCGGCCCGGGTGGCCGAGGTGCTGGCCATGTCCACCGAGGCGGTGTCGATCTCGGCGCCGCTGTCGGACGATGGCGACGGCGAGTTGGGCGACATGATGGAGGACGTGACCGCCGTGTCGCCCCTCGAGCAGGTGATCGCCGATGCCGTGCCCTACGAGATGGTCCGCCTGTTGGCTCTGCTCGACGAGCGGGAGCGGGAGATCCTGCGGCTTCGCTACGGGCTGGACCAGGGCGAGCCCCGCACGCTGGAGGAGGTGGGCGAGCGCATGCACCTCACCCGGGAGCGGATCCGCCAGATCGAGTCACGGGCGCTGTGCAAGCTGCGCCATCCGTCTCTCGACACCGGCGCCCGCGACCTCCTGTCCGGCTGACGGGCGGGCGCTTCACGCCTACGCTGGGACCGCCATGGCGCTCGAGATCGAGGTCGACCCCGCCCGGTGCAACGGGTCGGCCGCCTGCGTGCGGCTGGCACCGGGCGTCTTCCACATCGACCGGGGCATGGCCATGGTGATCGACGAGGACGCTGCCCCCGAGGCGGCCGTTCTGGTGGCGGCCAATGAGTGCCCCACCGCAGCCATCACCCTCACTCGCGATGGTGTCCCGATCACCTGATGCCGGTCGGGGTCGTCCGGGCTTGATCTTCAAGGCGGCAGGCCTTGGCCGGTCACTCGTCCTCGACCCGCGGGTCGGGGACCGGGGGCGGACCGGCTCAGGCCTTGACGAGTCGCTCGACGAGGGCCGCCACCGCCAGCATGGCGGGCGAGCCCGACTCGGTGTCGAAGGGTGCCACGCCGAGGTGGTCGGCCCGCTCGACCGCAGGGTCCTCCACCACGGGCACGACCTCTACCCCGAGGATCTCGGCCAGCCGGGCGACGTCGTCGGGCCCGTTGGAGCGGTTGGCGATGCCGAGGATTTTCTGCACGCCCATTGACTCGGCCAGCCGGCAGGCGCGCCGGGCCACCTCGACGGACTTGGCGCTCGGCTCAGCCACCACCAGTACGGTGTCGTCAGGGCCGGGCCTGGCCCACATGAGGTCGTTGAGGCCGGCCTCCAGGTCGGCGACGACGGTGCGGTGGTCCGACGGCAGGGAGCCGAAGAACTGGCGGGTGGTGTTGTGCGACCCACAGCACAGGCACGCGTCGCTCGGCCGCTCGATCTTGCCGGTGGCGATCAGCACGATGCCGTTGGGGGCCCCCAGGCCGTAGCGGGCCAGCAGATCGTCGGGATCGGGCGTGGGGTCGTTGTGGGTGTGGCCGCTGGCCAGCAGGGCGTTGAGGATCGGTTCCATCGTCTCCACGGAGTCCCGCGGGAGGCCGATGGAGATGCCCAGGTTCGGGTTTGGATCGGCGTCGACGGCCACGACCGTGTGGCCCGCCTCGGCCAGCCCGCGGATGAGGGCGCCCGCAATGGTGGTCTTGCCCGATCCGCCTTTGCCGGTGATGGCGATCTTCACAGCGACACCTCCTGAGGTAGGAACAGCCCGGCGAGTTGTTCGACGGCCTTCACGGCCGCAGCGTCGGGGCAGTAGTCGATGGGAGCCACGCCGAGACGCTCGGCGGCGGCGACCTCGGAGTCGTACGGAATGCGCAGGACCGGCTCGAGCCCCTCGTGGTCGGGCTCGTCGCGGAAGCGATTGGCCACCACGACCGTGGGCACGTCGTTCACCATGGGCAGCAGCCGCCTGGCCGTGAGACCGGACCGCCACGCCGGGCCGACGACCACGATGACCCGGTCGGCGAAGGAGTGGTAATGCTCGAACGGGGTGGTGGGGCCGGCCTCCATGTCGCCCAGCACGTCCCAGTCGGGCTCGCCGAAGCCGTTGAGGATCTGGCGCATGGCCACCACGGTCTGCTTGGCCGCCTGCTTCTCGGGCTCGTCGATCTTGCCCAGGCTGAGGAACCGGACGCCGTCGGGGGCGATGGCAGCGTGGCGGTCGACCGCCTGTTCAGGCGTGACGCCCGACGCCAGGCGCCATCCGTAGGCCGCCCCGGCGTGTTCCTCCACCGACATGGGGACGCCGGTGGCCTCCTCGCCCTCGCCCTCGCCCTCGCCCATGCCCATGCCCATGCCGAGGCCGAGGCTGATGGCCAGGCCGGGACAGGTGTCGAGGTCGGCGGCCAGGATCTTGCGGCCCTGGCGGGCGAGGATCCGGCCCAGGGTGGCTGAGATCATGGTCTTCCCCGACCCGCCCTTACCCACCACGGCGATGCGCAGGCCGAGGCGCCGGCGTGCGGCGTCACGGGTGGCCGCGTCGACCGCGTCGATCTCCTTGCGGGCGTCGGTGACCGCCGACTCCATGCCCTCCCGGTGGGCATCCAGCTCGGCCTCGAACCGCTGCAGGCGGCGGGCCGCGCCGCCCGATGCCCGGCTCTCGCGCAGGTAGCGCTCGGCCTGGCGCTCGACGCCCATCCATGCCAGGCAGCGGTCAGGCTGGCCGGCAGTCTCCTCGGCCCGCGCCCGCACGGCATCGACCACCGCCGCCTGGCTGTTCAGGTGGTCGAGAAAGTTCGTCTCTCTGGGGCTGCGGTCCCCTCCGGCGCCTGGCCCTGCCATAGTTCCCTCGCTATTTCCAAAGTCGCGACCTGCCAGGGTACCCGCCCCGCCACCCAGTCCGTCGAGGCCGGCGCGGCCCGGCCGACGGGGCCGCCGCCGTGTCGTAGCGTGAGCCAATGAAGGTCACCATGATGCTCTGTGACGCGGCCCAGGTGGCCGACGGCAAGCTCTTCATCCTCGGGGGCGGGTGGAGCATCACCGGCCCGGACCCGGCCCCGTCCGCCATCGCCTTGAAGCTCGAGGTCGACTGGAACGAGGCAGGGGTTTCCCACCACTGGGAGCTGTTCCTCGTCGATGCCGACGGCCGGGAGGTGCGCTTCGACACGGCGGAAGGCTCGCAGGCCGTCGAAATCCGGGGCGACTTCACCGTGCAGCGGCCCCAGGGTGTTCCCGAGGGCACCCCGGTCGACCTGCCCCTCGCCATCAACCTCGGTCCGCTGCCCCTGCCCCCGGGCGGTCGCTACACCTGGCGCTTCACGGTGGACGGCGAGGCCAACGAGGCCTGGTCGCTCGGCTTCACCAACCGGCCCGCCGTCACGGCCTGAGCTCAGCCGTCGTCGTTGCCGCCGGTCGAGGGGCGGGAGCGGTCCTGGCGCACCACCAGGGGCGGGCGGCGGAAGGCGGCTCCACGGTCGGACGACCACGGGGCGTCGGGGGCCATGGTGAGAGCGGCCAGGGCGATGAGTGGCGCGTCGTAGGTGACGCGCCACCCGGCGAAGTCCAGCCAGGCCTGGTCCCGGTCTGCCCTGAGGGGCACGCCGGCGGCGGCCAGGCGGTCGCACACCGCGTCGTACTCGGCCCGGGTGACCGAGATGGGGTCGCCCTGGTGCGGGTCCGGGTCGTAGGGGATCTGGAAGAAGTCGGACAGGTGGCGCAGGGCCACGTAGCCGGCCCGGATGCACAGGTCGGCCTCGGGCTCCCTCGGCCCGTCCACTGTCGACGTCCGGAGGGCGGCCGCGTCGAGGACGGCGCCCGCCGCCGTGACCCACGACTGGGTCGGCTGGGCCGATCGGAAGAACACGAGGGCGGGCAGCGACGTGTGCGTCTCCTCCAGGTCGGCGAACCAGTTCTCCCAGTCCTTCCATACGGCGGAGAGCCCGCCGTCCCACTGGATGAGGTGGTACCGGATGATCATGTTCGGGCCCGACGGGGGGTTGTCGGCCCGCACCTCGAGGAGGGCCACCGCCACCTCCCGTCGGTTGAACGAGGTGTAAAGGCTGGGCAGGTAGGTGATGAGCAGGGCCAGCAGGCCGATGCCGATTCCCGCCTCGACGAAGCTGAGCGTCTCGCTCGGCAGGTCGCCCGCCGCCCGCGATCCCAGGGTGAACAGGGACGACCCGGACAGCTCGTACGCCGCCCGGGCCGTCCGGGACTGCTGCAGCCCCCAGTACATGGCCGAGAAGCCCACATGCACGATGGCCAGCCACACCGCCGGCAGCAGGAGCATGCTGAGTGGTCCGAGCAGGGCCATGCGGCGGTCGCGTCGCTCGAAGGTGGGCCGGGAGCCCATGAAGACCCGCAGGACGCCGCGCACGCTCTCGAAGACGACCCGTGCGATGACGGACTGCAGGGGACGGGGGACGACCATGGTGCGCACCGCCGAGGAGAGCGACCAGACGGACAGGCCGGCGCCGGCCGCGAACACCGGGAGCCGTTCGATGCTCATCGGAGCGAGGCAGCGGGCGACGCCAGATCTGCGGCTTCAGGGCCGGCCAGGCCGGCGGCGGCGGCCAGGTGGGCGGCCAGGGCGGCCCGGGAGGCGTGTGCGTTCAAGCCGCTGGTGGAGGGCATGACATAGGACGGCTGACCACCGAACGGTTCGGGCTGGGGGCCGGCCACCGCCCGAGTATCGAAGGCCGCTCGCCAGCCGGCCAGGCCCACGAAGCACACGACGTCCGGCCGGAGCCAGCGCACCAGGCGCTCCACCCGAGCCGCTCCCTCGCGGTACTCATCGGCGGTGAGCTCTGCCGCGCCCACCGTGGCCCGCTTCACCAGGTCGGTCATCCCCACGCCACATGCCTTCAGCGCGTGCAGCGGGTCGCGGTCGCGCTGCACCAGGCCGGCGTCGAGTGCGGCCGGCCAGAACCGGTTCCCGGGCCGCGCATACCCCACGCCCCTGTCGGCCGAGTAGATGCTGGGATTGAGCCCGCAGATCAGGACCCGCATGCTCGGGCCGACCACGTCGGGCAGGGTGCGCAGCCTGGTGGCGCCGGCCACGATCGCGCTCCCCGACACCGTCAGGCCGACGACGCCGAAGCCGGCCCCGGCCAGCACGGGAGCGAGATCGTCGGGCGCCCACCGTGGGCCGTCGCCGTGATGATGGTGCACCACGAGCGTGACGTGGTCGTCCGGCATCAGCGAGCGATGGAGTGCGGCCAGGGCGAGGGGCAACTGCCGCTGCGGCACGCGCAGGTCGGAGGCGTCGGTTCCCGGCTGCTCCACCACTGGGCACCGACGGTAGCGCCGTCCTCCCGTGGCGAGGCCGCCGTAGCCTCGGGGTCATGCGTACCCTCCAGCGGCCGTTGCCGACGCTTGTCGGCCTTCTCGCAGCTCTCGTCGTCGCCGTCGCCGGGTGCGCGGGCGACGACAGTGCGGGTGGGACGTCGGGGGCCCGGGCGCTCCTCACCGGCGCCCCGGCGAAGACCATCGACGCCGGGTCGGCCCGCATCGCTGTCGACGCCAGCATCGAGGGTCAGCGCCGTGGCACCTTCGCCGGCCAGGGCGAGTTCGACTTCGAGACCGAGCGGGGACGTCTCGAGCTTGATCTCGGCCCCCTCGGGCTGGCGGGGGCGTCGAAGACCGAGGTGCTGCTGGACGCCGATCTCGTCTACCTGAAGCTCGGTGCGGCCCTGCCCGGCCTGGGCCAGAAGCCATGGGTGCGCATCGACCTCGGCGCCCTCAAGGCCGGTCAGGGGGACGGCATCGAGGCGCTGCGCCAGCTGCGGGCCAACGACCCCCGAGCGGTGATCAACGAGCTGCGGGGCGCCACCGGCGACGCGACCAAGATCGGCACCGAGGCCGTCCGGGGCACCGACACCACGCACTACAAGACCACCGTCGACCTCGACAGGGCCGCCGCTGCTTCCCCCTCATCCGTCCGTGACGACCTGGCCGAGGTGGCGCGCCAGCTGGGCACCTCGAAGCTGGCCGTGGAGGCGTGGCTCGACGCCGACGGCCGGATCCGGCGGCTGCAGTACACGATCGATCTGGCGGATCTCGACGAGGACGCGCCGGCCAAGCGCACGGGGGAGGGCATGGTGGTCGCCCGGCTGGAGCTCTACGAGTTCGGCGTCGAGGTCGCCGTCGCACCGCCGTCCGCCGACCAGACGACCGACCTGGCTGAGCTGCTGGGCACTGGCCGCTGACGGCTACCTCGTCGCGCAGGCGGCGCCGACCGTCACCGGCCGTGTGATGGCGTCGGCGATGAGCACGAGGGAACCGAGGACGAGCGCCGGGAAGATCGGTCGCGACGGTGCCCGGTGGCCCGACGAGCCCGTCGCGGTGGGGTCGGCTCGTGACAGCAAGCCTCGGTCCGCCATCGCCGGAAGCCGGCCAAGTCGATCTTCCGGGACGGGTCGGGCCGCGTTCCGGATGGCCAGCAGTGAAAAGGTCTTTCGGACGCGGTGTTCCAGAAAGCCTTGTCGCACAATGGTTTCTCGGAACGATGATGAGAAAGCCTTGTGGAACAAGGGATTCCGAATCGGAAATGCTTGACCTACGTGCCCCGTTCCTCTTTGATTTGTTGCTGTACTTCCCACTCCCAGGAGGATGGCGTGAACAAGGCTGAACTGATCGAGAAGGTGAGGGAGGTCGCAGGCCTCTCGAGAAGCCAGGCCGAGTCGGCGGTCGACGAGACCCTCGGCTCCGTGGTGTCCGCCATCAAGGCAGGCGACCGGGTGAGCCTGTTCGGGTTCGGGACCTTCAACGCGTCGGCGCGGGCAGCCCGCACGGGCCGCAACCCGCGGACAGGAGAGGCAGTGAAGATCCCCGCCTCGAAGGGCGTCCGGTTCTCACCTGCAGCCGCGTTCAAGGCTGCTCTCAACCCCAAGGCGGCGGCCAAGAAGGCGGCGCCTGCGAAGAAGGCTTCGAAGTCGGCGTCGCCGGCCAAGGCGAGCAAGACGGCACCGGCCAAGAAGGCGGCCCCCGCCAAACAGAGCGCACCGGCGAAGAAGGCGGCACCGGCGAAGAAGAGCGCACCGGCGAAGAAGGCGGCACCGGCCAAGAAGGCCGCCAAGTCCACCAAGAAGCGCTAGCGAAAGGCGGGACCAAGGGATGAGCGCAGCACCAGTGAAGAAGGCGGTCAAGAAGGCGAAGGCCACCATCAAGGGGGCCACCGCGGTTGTCGCCAAGGGCGTGCCGGCGAAGGTGACCGCGATCAATAGGACAGCAGCGGCCAAGAAGGCGGCGCCGGCGACCAAGGCGACGCCGGTCAAGAAGGCGGCCGTCACGAAGGCTCCGGCCAAGACGGCTCCGGCCAAGAAGGCGGCGTCGGCGAAGAAGGCCGCACCTGCGGCGAAGGCCCCTGCCAAGAAGGCCCCTGCCAAGAAGGCCCCGGCCAAGAAGGCCCCGGCGGCGACCAACGCCCCCGCAAAGAAGGCAATGCCTGCGACCAAGAAGGCCCCCGCCAAGAAGGCTCCCGCCAAGAAAGCCGCTGCCAATAAGGCTCCCGCCAAGAAAGCCGCTGCCAATAAGGCTCCCGCCAAGAAAGCCGCTGCCAATAAGGCTCCCGCCAAGAAGGCCGCCGCCCGCAAGCGGTAAGGCGGTGGTGCTGGTGGTGGTGCCGTTGCGCACCGACGGCGCCACCACCGCCCGCAGACCGCCTAGAGCTTCGTCATCAGCTTGAATGCCTCGCCCGAGGGCAGGCCGGCCATGCGACCGTGGTCGGCAAGGCGTTCCACCATCCTGGCCCGGAAGGCTTCGACCTCGTCGGTGGCCTCCGGGTCGTCGATGTCCATGGTCGAACGGAACTGGCTGCGGTGCTCGAGCAGGGCCGCCAGCTTGGCGTCCTCGTAGCCGGCGGCGTCCTCCACGTGGTCGACCTCGTCGGCTTCCCACAGCAACAGGGCCGACGGCCGGTGGGGCTCGAGGCCGTGTTCGGGGAAGAAATGCGGGTCACGGGCGCCCACGATGCCGTCGGTGACGAGGAAGCCGGCGTTGCGGTGGTCGGGGTGCAGCCGGTACCGCCGCCACGGGTCGTGGCCCAGCACGACTTCGGGCCTGATGCGCCGGATCGACTCGGCGACCCCGCTCGCCTGTTCGAGGCCCGAAGCCAACTCGCCGTCGGTCCACCCCAGGAAGACCACGCGGCCGGCGCCGCCCAGGGCGCGCGATGCAGCCCGCTGCTCCTCCTGGCGACGCTCTACCAGGGCGGCTGTGTCCTCGTCGGGGTCCCACGAGCCCTTGGACCCGTCGGTGCAGACGAGGTGGTGGACTTCGCAGCCGGCGGCCGCCCACTTGGCCAAGGTGGCGCCGCACCCGAACTCCACGTCGTCGGGATGGGCGCCCACTGCGAGCGCCCGCGCCGGCACGTCGAGGTTGGTGCTGATACCGCTCGTCACCCTGTCGCCTCCGATCCCGTCACCGGCCGCCCGCTGCGCCTTGCCGGCGCCGTCATCCTGGCACCACCTCGAGCGGGCGTGCGAGCGGCCGGCGGGACTGGTCAGCCCAGGAGAACCGCCGCGGTACCGGTCAGCTGACCGGGCCCGCTGTCGGTGGCGCGTCGACGCGGAGGGCCCTCGACGGCCACGCCGGCCCAGGGCAGGTCGGACGGCAGGTCGACGTCCCGGCCGAGGCGCGGCTCCCGCACGACCCGCAGCGCCAGACCGAGGCGGAGGGCGGCGGCGCCGTGGCGATGGAACGAGCCCGGACCGTAGGCGAACGGGAAGCCGGCCGTCGCGGGCACGCAGGCCACGTTGGTGCCGTCGTCGCGGTGGTCCGGCACCAGTGTCACCCCTCCGAAGCGGGCCACCCACCCCAGGTCGGTGGCGAGGGGCAGGTCGGCGTGGGCCACGATGACCCGCTCGGCGCCGGCCCCGCCGAGTTCTTTCACGCCGTCCGACACCGCCCCGTCGAGCCCCCGCCCCGGCGCCCACACCACCCGTGCGCCATGCTCGGTCGCCCACTCGGCCACGGCAACGTTGTCGCACACCACCGCCACGGGCAGGGGGCGGGCGGCCCGCAGCACGGCGGCTGCCATGGCGCGAGCCAGCAACTCCCGCTTCTCCGGCGCCAAGGCGGGGGCCAGGCGCAACTTGGCCACGCCGAATGCCTTCACGGGCACCAGGACGGCGACGTGGGGGACGGCCGTGCGTTCCTACGTGAGGATTTCGAACACGCGCACCAGCGGCTCCTGGCGGAGCAGCTCGAGGATGCGGACCTGCGCTTCCCTGGCCGCCCTCGACACCATGGCCTCCCCCATGGTGTCGATGCTCTCCCACCGGGAGACGGTGGCGCACTCGAGCAGGCCGCCCGGGTGGTGGTCCATGCCGAGCACGAGCTCGATGCTCGTGCACCCGGCGAACCCGCGGTACACCGGGAGCACGTCGTCGGCGAAAAGGCGGCGCACCTCGTCGAGGTCGGCGGGGTCCACCGCCGTCTGGAACATGCGGAGATACGCGGTGCTCACGGGGCCCATCCTGTCTTCGAGAACATCCCTGCCAGCGCGCCGCTGGTCTGCAGCCGCATGGTCCGTCGGTCGAGCTCCGCTGCCATCCGTTCGCCGACCCCGGGATAGCGGAGGGTGACGCGGATGACGTCGGGCGTCACTTCGATGAGGTTGTACGACGGCCTGGTGTACCCGCGGAGCCGGTACGACGAGACCGTGCCCGAGTTCACCAGGAGCGTGTCGTTCAACAGCCACACATGCGGGACGTGCTTGTGGCCCGAGAGCACGAGGTGCACGCCGAGCTCGGAAAGCAGGGTGAGCACGTCGCCCGCGTCCCACACCGTGTTCCGCTCCCGACCGGTGCCGGGCACGGGCACCAGGTGGTGGTGCAGCACGAACGTGCGCACGTCGGCGTCGCCGACGAACTGTTGGCGGATCCAGTCGTAGCGCTCCCGGCCCACCTCGCCCTCGGCCAGGTCGGGCTTGGAGGAGTCGATGGCCACCACCCGCATGGACAGGGAGTCGCCGCCCTGGATGCGTAGGACGCTGTCGCCCTTGCCGCCGATCCCCTCGCCCACGCCGAAGGTGTCCCGGAAGTGGAGGTACCCGACGTTCTTCGAGTCGTGGTTGCCGGGGATGACCACCGAGCGCAGGCCGGCGTCGAACAGCGGCTCCAGATGGCTGTGCGCCTCGCGGAACTCGTGGGCGTAGCCGTCGGTGGTGAGGTCGCCGCCCACCACCACCAGGTCGGGGCCGAGCCCGGTGATCTCCGCCACTGCCGCGTCCAGCAGGGCGCCGTCGAAGAACGGCGACCCGCAGTGGATGTCGGACAGCTGGGCGATGACGAACTCTTCGCGCGCCACGCCGACGAGTGTAGGGGCGTCCTCCCGGCCGGCCTCGTGGCGGGTTGGCGCGGGTGTCCGTATGGTGAGGCCGTGGGCACCAGGGTGGCAGTACTCGGGGCGGGTTCATGGGGCACGACGATCGCCGCACTGGCGTGCGGCAACGTGTCCACCGTCTTGTGGGCCAGGCGCGCCGAGCTGGCCGAGGCCCTCACCGCCACCCACCGCAACCAGGACTACCTTCCCGGCGCCCGCTTGCCCGAAGGTCTCGTGGCGACCGCGTCGATGGAGGAAGCGCTGGCGGGTGCTTCGGTGGTCGTGATGGCGGTGCCGTCGCACGGCTTCCGTTCCATCCTCGAACTGGCCCGGCCGTTCCTGGCGGAGGGGACACCGATCGTGAGCCTCACCAAGGGACTCGAAGAGGGGTCGAGCAGGCGGATGACCGAGGTCATCGCCGAAGTCGTGCCCGGCTCGCCGGCCGGCGTCCTCACCGGGCCCAACCTGGCGGGCGAGATCATGGCCGGCCAACCCGCGGCCAGTGTGGTGGCGCTGGAGGACGAAAGCCTGGCGGCCGAGATTCAGGGCCTGCTCGGCACCGACGGCTTCCGGGTGTACACGAACACCGATGTCGTCGGCTGCGAGGTGGCGGGCGCGCTGAAGAACGTCACCGCCATCGCCTCGGGGATGGGCGACGGCATGGGGTTCGGCGACAACAGCCGGGCCGCCCTCATCACCCGCGGCCTCGCCGAGCTCACCCGGCTCGGCACGGCGCTGGGCGGTCAGCCCCAGACCTTCCCCGGCCTGGCCGGCATGGGCGACCTGGTCGTCACCTGCATCTCCCCGCGCAGCCGCAACCGCCACGTTGGCGAGCAACTGGGACGGGGTCGCAGCATGGCCGAGGTGGTGGCCGAGATGAAAATGGTGGCCGAGGGGGTCAAGACGTCGCGCACGGTGCTGGACCTGGCCGCCACGGTCGGCGTCGAGATGCCCATCGCCGAGCAGGTCGTGGCCGTGCTCTACGGGGGCAGGACGGCGGCCGAGGCGCTCCCCGTCCTCATGCTGCGCGAGGCCAAGCCCGAGCACCCGCCGGCGAGGTCGAGGCCCGCGGGCTGAACATTGTGTGTGGGCCTTGACGGCTACGTGCTCCGTATCGCCGAGGCCCGCGCGGTGGGTCGGTCCCTGCTTCGTCCATGGCCGCACTGTTCCCCGATCCCGCCCCCTGACCCATGCCGTGCCTTTCCCTACCGGCGCTAACGTGACCCGATGCAGGTGTGGCCCGGACAGCCCTACCCCCTCGGTGCGACGTACGACGGCGCCGGCACCAACTTCTCGGTGTTCTCCGAGGTCGCCGGCAAGGTCGAGCTCTGCCTGTTCGACGAGTCGGGCGAGACCAGGATTCAAATGCCCGAGGTCACCGCCTTCTGCTGGCACTGCTACCTGCCTGGCGTAGGCCCGGGCCAGCGCTACGGGTTCCGGGTCCACGGTCCCTACAACCCGGCCGACGGCGACCGGTGCAACCCGGCCAAGCTGCTGCTCGACCCGTACGCCAAGGCGGTCGAGGGCCAGGTGAAGTGGTCGGAGGCGGTGTTCCCCTACCGCTTCGGGGCGCCCGACTCCATGAACCAGGCAGACAGCGCCGCCGCCATGCCGAAGGCGGTGGTCACCAACCCGTACTTCGACTGGGCCAACGACCGGCCTCCTGCGTCGCCGTACCACGAGGCCGTCATCTACGAGGTGCACGTGAAGGGCCTCACCAAGCGCCACCCCGGAGTGCCCGAGGAGCTGCGGGGCACCTACGCCGGCATCGCCCACCCGGCGATCGTGGACTACCTGAAGATGCTGGGCGTGACGGCGGTGGAGCTGCTGCCCGTCCACCAGTTCATCCACGACTCCCACCTCGAGTCGAAGGGCCTGCGCAACTACTGGGGCTACAACTCGATTGCCTACCTGGCGCCCCACAACGAGTACAGCGCCACCGGCCAGGTGGGCCAGCAGGTGCAGGAGTTCAAGCAGATGGTGAAGACCCTGCACGAGGCGGGCATCGAGGTGATCCTCGACGTCGTCTACAACCACACGGCCGAGGGCAACCACATGGGCCCGGTCATGTCGATGAAAGGCATCGACAATGCGGGGTACTACCGGCTGGTCGACGCCGACAAGCGCTACTACTACGACACCACGGGCACAGGTAACAGCCTCGACATGCGTCACCCGCACGTGCTGCAGCTGATCATGGACAGCCTGCGCTACTGGGTCACCGACATGCACGTGGACGGGTTCCGATTCGACCTGGCCGCCGCTCTGGCCCGCCAGTTCCACGAGGTCGACCGCCTGTCGGCTTTCTTCGACCTCATCCAGCAGGATCCTGTGGTCAGCCAGGTCAAGCTCATTGCCGAGCCGTGGGACCTGGGCGAGGGCGGCTACCAGGTGGGCAGCTTCCCGCCCCTGTGGTCGGAGTGGAACGGCAAGTACCGCGACCACGTGCGCGACTTCTGGCGGGGCGAGGACAAGACCCTCGACGAGTTCGCCTACCGCTTCACCGGGAGCTCCGACCTCTACGAGTCAGGTGGCCGCCGGCCCTTCGCCAGCGTCAACTTCATCACCGCCCACGACGGCTTCACCCTGGCCGACCTCGTCTCCTACAACGAGAAGCACAACGAGGCCAACGGTGAGGGCAACAATGACGGCGAGAGCTTCAACCGGTCGTGGAACTGCGGCGCGGAGGGCCCCACCGACGACCCCGTCGTGGTCGAGCTGCGGGCCCGCCAGGAGCGCAGCCTCCTGGCCACGCTGTTGCTGTCGCAGGGCGTGCCCATGCTGCTCGGAGGCGACGAGATGGGCCGCACCCAGGGCGGCAACAACAACGCCTACTGCCAGGACAACGAGGTCTCCTGGTTCGACTGGGAGCAACAGGACGGCGCCCTGGTTGCGTTCACCCAGCGTCTCATCAACCTGCGCAAGAGCCACCCCGTGTTCAGGCGCCGGCACTTCTTCCAGGGCCAGACCCTGCACGGCGACGACGTGAGCGACATCGCCTGGTTCCGGACCGACGGCACCCAGATGACCGACACGGACTGGCGGGAGGGCTACGCAAAGACCCTCGGCGTATTCCTCAACGGCGACGCCATTCCCGATCTCGGCGCCCGCGGCGAGCGCATCACCGACGACTCGTTCCTGGTGCTCTTCAACGCCCACTTCGAGGCGGTCGACTTCGTACTTCCGGCCGAGCAGTACGGCGAGCGGTGGGTCAAGGTGCTGGACACGGCCGACTCGTTCGATGAGGGAAGGCAGTGCAAGGCGGACGAGACGCTGGCCGTCGAGAGCAGGTCGTTGGTGCTGTTCCGTCGTGGCGGCTGAGCCTCCCGACGACACCGGTCCCGGCGCCCCGCCCGGTCCGTCGTCCACCTATCGCGTCCAGCTGTCCCCGGCCTTCACCTTCGACGACGCGGCCGCCATCGCCGGGTACCTGGCAGACCTCGGTGTGAGCCACCTCTACGCATCCCCCATCCTCCAGGCCGCGCCCGGCAGCACCCACGGCTACGACGTGGTCGACCACCACAGGGTGAACGTCGAACTCGGCGGCGACGACGGGCACGCCCGCATGTGCGACGCTCTCGGCGCCGCCGGCCTCGGCCAGGTGCTCGATGTGGTGCCGAACCACATGGCCATCGGGACCCCGGAGAACGCGTGGTGGTGGGACGTGCTGGAGAACGGGCCCGCCAGCATCTATGCCGCCTACTTCGATGTGGACTGGGACCCGCCCGAGTCCAAGCTCCGCCACACTGTCCTGCTGCCGATCCTCGGCGACCACTACGGCCAGGTGCTCGAGGCTGGCGAACTGCAGCTGAGCCGCGACGGCGGCTCGTTCACCGTCAACTACCACGACCATGTCGTCCCGGTCGCGCCGCGCACAATCGACCGAATCCTCCTGACGGCGGCGGAGGACTGCGGCTCGGCCGAGTTGGAGTCGGTGGGTGCCGCCTTCGGGCGCCTCCCGCCGGCCACCGCCACCGATAGGGAAAGCGTGCGCGAGCGCCATCGGGACAAGGAGGTGCTCCGGGCCCGCCTGGCCGAGCTGTGCGAAGCCGACCCGCAAGTGGGGGCGGCGGTCGACGCCAGGGTCACGCTGGTGAACGGCGACTGGGACGCCCTCGACGCCCTCCTCTCCCGCCAGAACTACCGCCTGGCCTACTGGCGCACGGCCGGGCGGGAGCTCGACTACCGGCGCTTCTTCGACATCAACACGCTGGTGGGAGTGCGGATCGAGGACCCCCAGGTGTTCGACGACACCCACGCCCTCATCCTCGAGTGGCTGGACAAGGGCGTGGTCGACGGCCTGCGCATCGACCACCCCGACGGTCTCCTCGATCCCGAGGGCTACCTCGACCGCCTCCGTGACGCCACCGGCGGGACGTGGGTGGTGGTGGAGAAGATCCTCGAGGCGGGCGAGAGCCTGTCGGCGACGTGGCCCGTTGCCGGCACCACGGGCTACGAGTTCCTGGCCCGCGTCGGCGGCCTGTTCGTGGACCCGGCGGGCCGTGAGGCGTTGCTCGACCTCTACGGCGAGCTCACCGGGAAGCCGACCGACTTCGACGAGGTGGTGCTGGAGAAGAAGCACGTGGCCCTGCGGGAGATCCTGGCCGCCGACCTGAACCGTCTCACCGGGCTCTTCGTACAGGTGTGCGAGCGCAACCGCCGCTACCGCGACTACACCCGCCACGAGCTCCACGAGGCGCTGCGCGAGGTGGTTGCAAGCTTCGGGGTCTACCGGACGTATGTACGGCCGGCCGACGGCACCGTGCGGCCCGACGACGTGGCCCACGTGGAGGCGGCGGTGGCGCGGGCGGCCGAACGCCGTCCCGAGATCGACGCCGAGCTGTTCAACTTCCTGGCCGACCTGCTCCTGCTCCGCCGACGCGGCGAGTCGGCCGCGCCCGGCCTTCCCGGGCCCATCGGCGAGGCGGAGGCCGATCTGGTCGCCCGCTTTCAGCAGCTCACCGGGCCGGTGATGGCCAAGGGCGTGGAGGACACGACCTTCTACGACTACGTGCCGCTCGTGTCGCTCAACGAGGTGGGCTGCTCGCCCGGCAAGTGGGGCACCTCGGTCGACGAGTTCCATCGCGCCTGCCAGGAGTCCGCCGTTCACTGGCCGCGGTCGATGCTCGCCACCAGCACGCACGACACCAAGCGCAGCGAGGACGTGCGGGCCCGGGTCCACCTCCTCTCGGAGATGCCCGCCGCCTGGGCGGACGCGGTGCGGCGCTGGCGCGCCATGAACGCGCGCCACCGCACCGGCCCCGGTTTGCCTGACGCCAACGCCGAGTACCTGCTGTACCAGACGCTGGTGGGCGCGTGGCCGCTCACGGCCGAGCGGGCGGCCGCCTACATGGTGAAGGCGGCCAAGGAGGCCAAGGTCCACACGTCGTGGATCGACCCCGACCCCGACTACGACGCCGCCCTCTCGGCTTTCGTGGGCGGCCTGATGGCGGACGAGGCGTTTCAAGCCGACCTGGCCACCTTCGTCGGGCTGTTGGTGGCGCCGGGGCGGGTGACCTCGATGGCGCAGGCGCTGGTGAAGCTCACCGCGCCCGGCGTGCCCGACACCTACCAGGGCTCCGAGGTGTGGGACCTCAGCCTGGTCGATCCCGACAACCGCCGCCCGGTGGACTACGACATCCGCCGGCGCCTGCTGGCCGACCTGCCTGGTCTCGACGCCGCCGCCGTGTGGGCGCGTGCGGACGAGGGCCTGCCCAAGCTGCACGTGGTGCGCGAGGCCCTACACTTGCGCCGGCGCCGCCCGGAAGCCTTCAGCGCCGAGGGCGCGTATACGCCGCTGGCTGCGGGTGGCGCCAAGGCGGGGCACGCAGTCGCCTTCGCCCGGGGCGATGCAGTGGTCACCGTCGTGCCCAGGCTCGTCCTCGGCCTGGGTGGTGACTGGGGCGACGCATCGGTCGACCTCCCGGGCGGTCGCTGGCGCAACGTCCTCACCGGCGACGACGTGGTCGGCGGCCGGGTCCCGCTCGCCGGACTCCTGGCCACCTTCCCCGTAGCGCTCCTCGAGCGCGCGGCCGGCAGCCGGGTTGGCGCGACCGGATCGGGGAAGGGCAGGCGGGAATGACCTTGTTACGAGTGTGGGCGCCAAAGGCGGCGGAGGTGGAGGTGGACCTGACCGGCCGGCGCGTGCCCATGGTGGCGGCGGCCGGTGGGTGGCACGAGGTCGACGTGGCCGGCGCCGGCCCGGGCACCGACTACGGCTTCTCCCTGGACGGCGGGCCGGTGCTGCCCGATCCCCGGTCGCCGTGGCAGCCGGCCGGTGTGGACGGGCCGTCGCGCACCGTCGACCATGCCGCCTTCGGTTGGACCGACGCGAGCTGGCGGGGCGTCCACCTGCCGTCGGCCGTGCTGTACGAGCTGCACGTGGGCACGTTCACGCCCGAGGGCACCTTCGACGCCGCGATCGGCCGGCTCGACCACCTGGTGGACCTGGGCGTCGACGCCGTCGAGCTGCTGCCCGTCGCCCAGTTCCCCGGCGAGCGGGGGTGGGGCTACGACGGGGTCGACCTGTACGCGCCCCACGAGCCCTACGGCGGCCCCGAGGGCCTCAAGCGGCTGGTCGACGCGGCCCACGCCCGCGGCCTCGGCGTGGTGATGGACGTCGTGTACAACCATCTCGGCCCGGCCGGGAACCACCTCGGGTCGTACGGCCCGTACTTCACCGACCGCTACGCGACCCCATGGGGCGCAGCGGTGAACCTCGATGATGCCGGCAGCCACGAGGTACGCGCCTTCTTCGTCGACAACGCCGTGGCATGGCTGCGCGACTACCACTGCGACGGGCTGCGGCTCGACGCCATCCACGCCATCCTCGACACGTCCGCCACCCACCTGCTGGAGGAGATGGCGACGCAGGTCGAGGCGCTGGCCGCCTCGCTCGGCCGCCCCCTGTTCCTGGTGGCGGAGAGCGACCTCAACGATCCCCGTGTCGTCCGCCGCCGGGAGGTCGGGGGCTACGGGATGGACGCCCAGTGGAGCGACGACTTCCACCACGCCATCCATGCCGCCCTCACCGGGGAGCGGGACGGGTACTACGCGGACTTCGGTTCCCTCGCCCAGATCGAGACGGCGCTGCGCCGGGCCTTCGTGTACGCCGGCGAGCATTCGCTGTACCGCGACCGCCGCCACGGACGCCTCGACCCGACCCTGTCGGGCCACCGCTTCCTCGGTTACGCACAGAACCATGACCAGATCGGCAACCGGGCCCAGGGCGATCGCAGCGCGGCCCTCATGTCGCCCGGGCGCCTGCGCCTGGCCGCTGCCCTCGTCCTCACCGCGCCCTTCGTGCCGATGCTGTTCCAGGGCGAGGAGTGGGGCGCAGGCACGCCGTTCCAGTACTTCACCGACCACGCCGACCCCGCTCTCGGCCGGGCCGTCAGCGAGGGCCGCCGCTCCGAGTTCGTCGCCTTCGGCTGGAAGCCGGCAGACGTGCCGGACCCACAGGACCCTGCCACCTTCGAGCGGTCCAAGCTGGACTGGGACGAGCCGGGCCGCAAGGAGCACGCTGCCGTCCTCGGCTGGCACCGCCGGCTCATCGCCCTGCGCCGCGCCGTCCCCGCCCTCACCGATGGCCGCCTCGACGCCGTCGACATGACGTTCGACGAGGACGGGGCCTGGCTGCTCGTGCGGCGGGGACCGGTCACCGTTGCCGGCAACCTGGGTGACGACGCCGTCGACCTCGCGGTCACCGGCGCCATCGTGCTCGCCACCAACGGCGTCGAGCACTGCGCGGACGGCACGCTGCGTCTCGCGCCCGACGCCGTCGCCGTCCTGGCCTGACCCGGACATGCTTGCGCACGACGGGGACGCGATCTACGACGCGGTGGTCGTCGGCGGCGGGGCGGCGGGGCTGGCGGCGGCGACATGGATCGCCCGCTACCGGCGATCGGTGGCGGTGCTGGACGGCGGGGAGCCCCGCAACCGGTTCGAGCTGGGCACGGGTACCTGGGCGAGGACCCCGTCGACCCTGGCGACCTCCTCAGGCGGGCCCGGGAGCAACTCGGGCGTTACGAGGAGGCCGACATCTGCGCAGGGCGGCCATCGAGGTCCGGCGCGGGGAGGACGGCGTGTTCACCGTGGTGGCGCCTCCGGCCTCCGGCTTCGGTCCCGCCGGCTTGTCCTGGCCATCGGTGTGCGGGACCGCTTCCCCGAGGTCGAGCGGTTCTTCGAGCACTACGGGGCCGGCGTCTTCCACTGCCCCGCGTGCGATGGCTACGAGGCCAGGGACGCCCGGGTGGTGGCGTTCGGCTGGAGCGAGGACGTCACCGAGTTCGCCCTCACCCTCCTCGGCTGGGCCCGCCGCGTCACCATCGTCACCGACGGCCGGGTTTTCGAGGGCGACACCGACTGCCGGCGCCGGCTCGACCAGGCGGGCGTCGCCGTCCTGGAGGACGACGCCGTCGAGCTGCTGGGCGAGCGCGGCCACCTCGAAGGTGTGCCGGGCCTTCAGATCCTCCAGGTGGCGGCGGCCAAGGGCGCCACCGCCGGTGTGGCCTGTGCCCGCTCGTTACGGGGGGAGGGTGGCCAGCCCGATGCGTGGGAGGGGCGGGTCCCGGGGTTGGACGACACCACCGTCCCGCCTGCCTGATTTTCCCGGAAAAATCTTGGAATCGTGTTTGGGTGCCGGGCCGAGCGGGGGAGAACTGAGGTGTCCCGCCCCCCGGGAGCCCTACATGCCGGGAAGGCCGCTTTCGAGCAGGCTTTCCCGGTATGTGCGCGCCGGGGATCGATCGGCGGTCCGGCCGGCGTGGCTGCCATCCCCGGCGGTGGTCAGATGGGCCGGTCGTCCTCGTCGGGCAGGGGACTGGGGAGGGCCTGCTCGATGGCGTCGGCCTCGGGCACGTCGATCGGGATGCTGATCGGCTCGTTGGCGATGTCCGTGGGGACGGCCGGCTGGCCCTGCTCGGCCCGGTCGGCGTCGGGGACGAGGTCGTCCTGCGTGCCAGGGGTGTAGGTCATGGGTACAAATGTAGGGTGCCCGAGAGGGGTGGCCCTGCGCGGCCGCCGTGTCTGTCTGCACGGCAGGCGCCTCGTAGGCTGTCTCGTCGTGTTCGAGTTGGGCCGTTTCACTCTGAGCGACATGGTGCGGTGCAGCACCGGCGTCCGTACCGCCGCGGACGGAGCGGCGTCCATGGAGTCGGCGGCGCGCCGCATCGTGGCCTTCCTGCACGACAGCCTGATCGACAAGGAGCTCCTGGAGCGCTCGTGCGCCCTGGTGCGCCTGTACAAGGCACACCCCTTCGAAGCGCTCGAACCGGCCCTCCAGGAGCGCGCCCGCGCTCAGGCGGGGCCCGAGCGCAGCTGGCGGGGCGTGCCGTGCCTCACACTGCTCGGCACCGCCGGCGATGGGCCCGGGTGGTGCGATCGCCATGCGTCGGTCACCCATGCCGCCATCCCCCTCCACAGCGACGAGACCGTCCGTCAGCTCCCCATGATCCAGCAGCTCGTGGAACAGCTCGGGCTCGAGGTCCACGAGGTGGTGGAGCCCCACCCCGAGCTATTCATTGATCTCGACAAGCGCTCGTTCAACGTGTTCCACGTGCCGGAAGCGGTGGGCAGCCCCTTCGTCCCCGCCCAGGACGACTTCGTCCTGCGCTACGGCGTGAAGTCGGTCCTCGGCTTCGGAGGGGTGCTCCCGCCCGGCTCGATGTTCGCCGTCATCCTGTTCTCCCGCACGTCGATCAGCGAGGAGACCGCCCAACTCTTCCGCTCCGTCGCCCTGAGCGTGAAGCTGGCGCTACTGCCGTTCACCGAGGGCTGCGTCTTCGACTCCGAGCTCGACGGGCCGGGTGGCGTCCGGACCCGCCACCCGAGCGACGAGTTGCAGTATCTGCGCTCCCGTGCCGCCACCGCCGAGCAGCTTGTCGAGGTGCGCGGCGACGCCATCCTCAGCCAGTCCCTGCGGCTCGAGGGGGCCCTGGAGGACGCCGAACGCCGCGCCGAGGAGCTGGCCGCGTCGGAGAGCGCCCTCCTGCGGAGCGAGGCCCAGGCCAGGGCCGTCGTCGACGCCTCGCTCGATGCCATCATCGGTATGGATGCGCAGGGACGGATCACCGAGTTCAACCCGGCCGCAGAGGCGGCCTTCGGCTATGAGCGGTCCGAGGTGGTGGGCCGGCAGCTGGCCGAGGTGATCATTCCTGCGGCGCTGCGCCAGCGTCACTACCGCGGGATCGAGGAGTACCTCCGAACAGGTCGGGGCCCGGTCCTCGGTAAGCGTGTCGAGCTGGTCGGCATGCGGTCGAGCGGCGAGGAGTTCCCGGTCGAGCTGGCCATCACCTGCGTGGACACCACCGAGGGCGAGACGTTCACCGCCTTTCTCCGTGACATCACCGATCGCAAGGAATCGGACCGGGCCCTGCTCGTCAGCCGCGAGCGCGCCATGCACGTCGCCCGCACCCTGCAGGACAGCCTCCTGCCCCCGACCCTCCCCGCGCTTCCCGGCATCGAGCTGGCGTCGCGTTACCACCCGGCCGGCGATGGCAGCGAGGTGGGCGGCGACTTCTACGACGTGTTCCAGAACGGGCGGGACGACTGGGGGGTCGTGCTGGGCGACGTCTGCGGGAAAGGGGCGGAAGCGGCCGCCGTCACCGCACTGGTCCGCTACACGATCCGCGCCGCCGCCATCCGTCGGCGCAAGCCGGCCACCATCCTCGAGATGCTCAACCAGGCCGTGCACCTCCAGTACCCGGAGCGGTTCTGCACGGTCCTCTACAGCCGCCTGCGTCGCCAGGCCGGCAGCTGGTGGCTCACGGTGGCGTCCGGCGGCCACCCGGCCTGCCTTTTGGTGCGCCCGACCGGCGAGGTGGTGGAACTGGGCGAGCCGGGCATCATCGTCGGCCCGTTCCCGACCGCCTCGTTCCCTGAGGTGCACCACGAGGTGGCGCCGGGCGACGTGGTCATCTTCTACACCGACGGGGTGAGCGAGGCCCGCGGCCCCGGCCGCTCGTTCTACGGGGAGCCGCGCCTGAAGGACCTGGTGTGCTCGCTGGCCGGCCAGTCCGCCGCCACCATCGCCGCCCAGGTGGAGAAGTCGGTCCTGTCCTTCCAGGGCGGCCTGGCCAGCGACGACCTGGCCGTGCTGGTCGTGCGCCGACCGCCTGCTGCGCCGGTCCGGCTACGACCGGCGGGCCGGGCCGGGCCGCCGGGCTGAGCATCGCTTCGTTTGCCGCCGACCTCCCGACGGTAAAGGCCCAGCGTGGGCCATACGACGATTCCTCCTGACGTGCCGGTTCGACGCGCCCTGCGGGCCCGCACGACCCGCCGCGTCTTCGTTACGGTGCTGTCGCTGTTCCTGCTGGCTGGCGTGCTCGGCCTGCTTGGCGTGCGCACGGGCACGGTCAGCACCGAGGGCGGCGGGTACGAGCTCGAGGTCCGCTACGCCAAGCTCGCCCGGCCCGGCCTGTCGGTGCCGTGGGCCGTCACCATCCGCCACCCGGGCGGCTTCGACGGCCCGGTCACCCTCGCCACCAACAGCACGTACTTCGATCTGATGGACGAGAACTCCATCGACCCCGATCCGCAGGCCAGCACCTCCGATGGAGAGCGCCTGATATGGGAGTTCGAGCCACCGGAGGACGGAGACACCATTGAGGTGTCCCTCGACACGCGGGTCGGCCCCAACATCCAGTTGGGTACCAATGGCACCACCGAGATCCTCGAGGACGGCCAGCCGGTGGCGAGCGTCACCTACAAGACCTGTGTCATGCCCTGATGGAACCGCCCCTCAGAGCAACGGCCGTCTTCTTCTTCTTCTTGTGGGCGGTCACCCGCGCCCTCGGCAAGCGGGAGCTGGCCCAGATGAGCGCCTTTGAGCTGGTGCTGTTGATGGTTTTCGGCGATCTCGTGCAGCAGGGCATCACGCAGGAGGACTACTCGGTGACCGGTGCTTTCCTCGCCATCGGCACTATCGCCTTCTGGGTGCTCGTTTTCGGCTACATCGGCTTCAAGTTCCCGTCGACCCGCAGGGTGGTAGAGGGCGAGCCGGTGCTGGTTGTCCGTAAGGGCAAGCCCATCGACGAGGCCATGAAGGTGGAGCGGCTGACCCTCGACGAGGTCCTTGAGGCGGCGCGCGAGCAGGGCATCAGGGATCTTGGCGAGGTCGAGGCGGCGATCCTCGACCCGGACGGCAAATTCGCTTTTATCAAGGTCGACGGCGAGCAGCACCAGCCGGACGAGAAGCAGGCGATCTAGCCGGGGCTCCGTCAGGGAGATGCCGTGCGAGGATGCGTCATGGCGCTGATGGAGGGCGTGGTCCTCGTGAATCCGAGATCGGGGCCGCTTCCGGAACCCTTGGGGGAGGTGCGCGAGCACTTCGGCGACCACCAGATCACCGAGTGCGAGGGTGACGACCTCGAGGACCTGGCCCGCGCCGCCATCGACGCCGAGCCCGACTTCGTGGCCATGGCGGGCGGTGACGGCAGCATCCGCTGTGTGGCGTCGTTGCTGGCCGGCACCGACATCCCGCTGATCCCGGTGCCCACCGGGACCCGCAACCACTTCTCTCGTGAGCTGGGCATCGAGACGGTGGGCGCCGCCGCCGCCGCCGTCAACGGCTGCCGCCGGAAGGTCGACCTGGCCGAGGTCAACGGCGAGCGGTTCGTGAACAACGCCAGTGTCGGGTTCTACGCCGCACTGGTGCGGGAGCGGGACGCCCACGAGAGGCACCTCCCGAAGGGCGTGGCCAACGTGACAGCGGCATGGGCCCAGGCCCGCAGGGGCCACCGGTTCCGGACCGACGTGGGCGGGCGGCCGTACCGGGCGTGGCTCGTGTTCGTGGGCAATGGTTGCTACGGCGAGGGCATAACGGACCTCATGAGCCGCGACGCGCTCGACAAGGCCCTGCTCGACGTCCGGGTGCTGCGAGCCGACGTGCCGCTGGCCCGCACCCGCACCGTTCTGGCGCTGCTCCTCGGCCGGTTCGGCGCCTCGCCGCTGATCGTGTGCAGCGAGGTATGCGACGTGGAGGTGGGGCTGCGAACTCCGGACGTCGAGGTGGCGCTCGACGGTGAGATCGTCCGCCTCCGGGCCCCGCTGCGCTTCACCTCGCTGCCCGGCGCCCTGACGGTCCTGGTGCCGGCGCCGGGCCCGCCGGTACCGTCGGGCCGATGAGCGGGTGGGATCCCTACAGCGGCATCCTGGCAGGGCCGATCGACGGCCCGGCCAAGGTGAAGGTCACCTATCCCGAGGTGACGGGATCGATCGGCATGTGGGCCGTGCATCGGGCCTCCCGCTTCCGCGGCGTCGTGGTCCGCTTCGAGCGCGACGGGCTGACGCTGCGGGGCCAGACCGGGATGGAGCGGGTCTTTGCCTACCAACCGGGCGCATTCGCCGTGGACGGCGCGGCGGCCACCATCGTGCGGCCGGTGACGGCCCCGGCAGCGGGCCCGGCGACTACCGCGTCCGGATCCGTGGCGGTGGCCGGCCAGCGGGCCCGGGTGGCGCGAGCCGGCCGAATCCTCGTGGAGGGCGTCCACGACGCCGAGCTGGTGGAGCGGGTGTGGGGCGACGACCTGCGGGTGGAGGGCGTGGTGGTCGAGCGGCTGGACGGCCTCGACCACCTGGCCGCGGCGGTCGCCGAGTTCGGACCCGGTCCCGGCCGGCGCCTCGGCGTGCTGGTCGACCATCTGGTGCCTGGGTCCAAGGAAGCGCGCCTGGCCGCTGCGGTCCGCCATCCGCACGTGCTCGTCACGGGCACGCCGTTCGTCGACGTGTGGGAGGCCGTGGCACCGGCCGTCGTGGGCATTGCGGCGTGGCCCGACGTGCCCCGGGGTGTCGACTGGAAGACCGGCGTCTGCGAGCGACTGGGTGTGAGTGACCCCGCCACGATGTGGCGCCGGGTCATGGCCTCCGTGCGCACCTACGCCGACCTGGCGCCCGCCCTCGTGGGAGCGGTGGAGCGGCTCATCGATTTCGTCACCGAGCCGGCGGACGGGTGCGGCTGAGCGCGACCCCCGTCACTGGTGACCATCCCGGTGGGAGGGCCCACATTGCGGGTTGCGGAGATCGCTCCCCGGTCTCAGCGGTCCCGCCGGCCCTCCAGCCGCTCCACCTCGCTGAGCAGCTTGCTGCCCCGTCGCCCCTGGGCCCGGCGGGCCTGCTCGTCCCGGCGCACCTCGAGCGCATCGAGTTCGAGGAGGAGCTTGTGGTAGCTCTCGACCCGCCGGCCGTCGAGCCCACCGCCGTCCACCGCTGCCCGCACGGCGCACCCCGGCTCCTGCTCGTGGCGGCAGTCCCGGAACCGGCAGCCGAGGGCCACGTCCTCCACGTCGTCGAAGGCGGCCGCCACCCCGGAGCCGGCGTCCCACAGTGGCAGGCTGCGCAGGCCCGGCGTGTCGAGCAGGACACCGCCTCCCGGCACAGGCACAAGCCGGCGGGCGGTGGTGGTGTGGCGGCCGCGTGCGTCGGCCTCCCGGACCGCTCCGGTGGGCTGGACCTCGTCGCCCACCAGGCGGTTCACCAGGCTCGACTTGCCGGCCCCCGAGGGGCCGAGGAGGGCGAGCGTGCGGGACGGGCGCAGCAGCGCGCGCACGTCGTCGATCCCGTCGCCCGCCACGGCGCTCGTGACCACCACGTCCACACCGCCGGCAGCGGCTTGCGCTTCGGCGACGGCCTGGCCCAGGTTCGGCGCCAGGTCGGCCTTGGTGAGCACCACAGCGGGCGCGGCCCCGCTCTCCCACGCCGCCGCCAGCATGCGCTCGATCCGGTTCTGGCCGACCGGCCGGTCCAGGGCGCACACCACGGCCACCACGTCGAGGTTGGCGGCCAGCACCTGCTCGGCCGTCACCTGCTCGTCGGGGTCCTTGCGCGAGATGGCGGACCGGCGGGGGAGGATGGCGACCACGCCGGTGTCGTCGCCCCCGCCCCCGAGCACGGCCACCCAGTCGCCGGTGGCCGGCACGCCGGAGAGGCCGGCCTGGCGGGCGACGGCGCCGAACGGGGAAGCGCGCACCACTCCGTCGTCGGTGACGACAAGGCACGAGCCCCGGTCGACGCGCGACACCCGGCCGGGTACGGCGCCCGGGACATCGAGGCCGGCGAACAGGGCGGCCACCCGCTCGTCCCAGCCGAACGGCAGCAACTCGTCGGGCATGTCGACCGCGACGCTACCGGCCGCCGGCGCCGTTTCTCCGAGTTCCCCGCGCCGCCGGGCACGGTGCGCACCTCGGGCGTGATGTCCCGCACCTGACCCCGCGCACCAGGGGTCAGGTGCAGGACGACGAACGCCTCAGCGAACGAAGCCGCAGAGCTTGTGGCCGAGCTTGACGAGGGCGTACGGCTTCTTGTTCATGATCGATTCGGCGCGCGAGCCGCTGAAGGCGTTGGGGATGCCCATGCAGCCGCCCCCGAACTGCTCCTCGCGGACCGCCGGCGCGTAATCCGATGCCGGGACCAGGTCGGCCGGCATGGTGGGCGCGGGCAGGATCGACGACCGTACTTCGACCTCGCTACCAGGAGCGTCTTCCAATACGTCGACTGCTGTGGACATGCCGACCGCCTTTCTGCGCCGGGGCCACCCTCAGTGGCGACAGCCCCTAGTATCGCACCTAGTTCCGTCCTAGGGACCCCCCAATCTCGTCGCCGGCCCGGCCCTGGCCGGCCGCGAGCCCGACGCCGCGTGGCGCGGTCAGTCGATGAACGTCCCCATGCCGGACGGACCGGGCGACCCGGCCGCCAGGACCTCGTCCAACGCCTCACGGGGCGACAGCCGGCGCTCGGACGTCATGGTGGCGGCGATGGCCCCGACCACGCGAGGAGCGGCGAATGACGTTCCGCTCCACACGGCCGTTGCATCAACGCCGAAGTTGAGGGAGGGCGCTCCCAGTGGCAACGGCATGTCGCCCTCGAGATAGGTGCTGCGCAGGCCCACGCCGTGCGCACAGGCCCGCACCCACGGGCCCCGGTTGCTCCACTCGGCCGGATCGCCCTTGCCGTCGACGGCGGCGACACCCACCACGTGTTCGAAGCCCTCGATGCCGCCGAAGGCGGCCGGCCACATCTTCTGCTCGGGTACGCCGGCCTTCTCGGCTTGCAGAAAGTCGTTGCCGGCGGCCGCCACCACGACGGTGTCGGTCCGATCGCGCACGGCCTCCAGCGCCCGCCGCAGCGCCTCGGGGGGCTCGTGGTCCTCGCTCGGCCCGGCCAGCGACAGGTTCAAGATGTGGGTCCCCTTGGCGCCGAGGATGTCGAGGGCCAGCTCCACGTCGTCGACCAGGCCGACGTCGTCCAGCGTCACCTCCGGGTTGAGATCGGTGTCCGGGGCCAGCTGGCGGATGACGCCGGCGATGAACGTGCCGTGGCCGCCGAACACCGAGCGGATGTGGCGCCGGGCCTCGTCGTAGAAGCCGTCGTGGTCGTCGCCGTCGTCGGCGTAGTTGTGCGAGAGCAGGGGATGCTTGGACGTGCTCTGCTTGACGAAGCCGGTGTCGAGGATCGACACACGCACGCCCTTGCCTGTGCCCGGACGCTTGGAGGACTCGACCGTCACGGGGCCGGTCCCGCCGTCCTGGGGAAGGTCGCCGGGGCCGAACTTCATGATCGGCGCCCCGGCCATGATGTGGCTGAGCGTGACCGCCCGCCGGGGGGCACGGTGGCCGGCCTTGTCCCTGATCGCCATCATCGACCGGCGTGCGTCGGCATTGGGGCCGAAGAGCCGCCACTGGCGGATACCGAGGCGGTCGAGCTGCCGGCCGTCGCGGCTGTGGCACCGGACCCGCCGGGCGCCTTCGGCGGCGAGGAGGTCGGCCAGCTCCCCTTCGAATTTGGCGTCTACGAGCAGCTGGTCGGGGCGGTAGAGGTACCGCTCCGGGCCCTCGGCGTACCAGGCGACCCGGCGATCCTTCTCGATGGCATACCAGACGATGTCGGCGGCCAGCTCCGCCGACCTGGCTGGATCGATGTGCTCGGGCATGTCGTCCCCCTCGTCTCGCAACGCAGCGGCCGTCGTGCCGCACCCGACGCTTCTAGCATCTCGATCACGATGCGCCAATCGATAGTTTCGTACATCGAATCCTGCGACGTTCGGGCTGGGCGCCGGCGGCGGTGACGTCGATCACAACCGATCTCGGCGAGCGCGCCTGCGAGGCGCTCGACGTGGCGACGGCCGAGCCCCGCCGGGCGCGGGTGCTGGCCGGACAGGTGCGGGTCGAGGCGAAGCGGGCGGGCCGGCCGGACGTGGCATCGATGGCGGAGCAGGCCCTCGGGCTGGCGGCGCGGGAGCTGGGCGAGATCGACGCCGCAGTCGCCCATCTGAGGAAGGCCGTTGCGGTGGCGGAGCGGGCCGGGCTGGTCAAGCGGGCGGCGGAGGCCCGGGCCAGCCTGGCGCCCACGCTGCAGTACGCCGGGCGTCCGGCCGACGCCTTGCGGGAGGCCGACACGGCGGCCGCCGTGCTGCGGGGGCCGGGGCTGGCCCGCCTCCAGCTGCAGCGGTCCGGCATCCTGCTCCGCCTCGAGCGCTTCGACGAGGCCCTCGCCCTGCTCCGGCCGGCGGCCGCCTCCTTCCGGCGGAACGGGGACACCCTCTGGGAGGCCCGCCTGCACAACGCGCGGGGGATCATCAACGGCCACCGGGGCGCCCACCGCGCCGGCGACCGTGATTTCCGCCGGGCGGCGGAGTTGTTCGCCGCCACCGGCGACGAGGTTGCGGCCGCCCAAATGCTGTGCAACAGGGCGTGGCTGGCCGGCCGGTCGGGCGACGTACCGGGCGCGCTGGCCCTTTGGGACGACGCCGAAGCGCGCCTGCGGGAGCTGGGCATCCCCTTTGGCGCCGCCTACATCGATAAGTGCGAGGCCCTTCTTGCCGTCAACCTGGCGGCCGAGGCCCGCTCGACGGCTGAGCGGGCGGCCAGCGAGTTGGCGGCCGGCGGGATGGCCTCGGACATCCCCGAGGCCCAGATGAAGGTGGCGCAGGCGGCGCTGCTGGAGGGAGACCCCGCCGCCGCTGCCGCCGTGGCCGCCAGAGCGGCGCGGTCGTTCGGGCGCCAGCACCGCCCCGCCTGGGAAGCGATGGCCCGCTGGGCGGTGGTGCAGGCCAGGTACGAGGCCGGGTCGCGCTCGGCCGCCACCCAGCGCGCCGCCTCGGGCGCGGCCGACGTCCTCGCCGGTTTCGGCCAGTCGGTGGCCGCCCTCGACGCCCGCCTTGTCGCGGCCCGCATCGCCGTCCGCCGCGGGAAGGTCGACGAGGCGGACGCGCTCCTCGGATCTGTCCGGGTCCAGCGCCGCGCCCCGGCCGACGTGCGGGCCCGCGCCTGGTACGCCCAGGCCATGGTGCGTGACGCACGGGGCGACGGCGCGGGAGCCGACCGGTGCCTGCACGCCGGCTGGCGGGTGCTGGACCAGTACCGGGCCAGCCTGGGCGCCACCGAGTTGCGGGCCAGCGTGGCGGGCCACGGCCGGGAGCTGGCCCGCCTCGGCGTGGCGCGGGGACTGGCGGCCGGCCGGCCGGCGTCCGTCCTGCGTTGGGCCGAGCGGGGGCGGGCCGCCGCTCTGCGGCTGCGACCGGTACTACCGCCGGCGGAGGGCGCGCTGGCTCGCGACCTGGCCGAGGTGAGGGAGGTGGCGTCCGCCCTGGCCAAGGCGGAGTCCCGGCCCGAGGCAGACAGACTGGAGGCGCGGCAGGTCGCCCTCGAGGCGTCGATCCGCCGCCACGCCCGGCAGGCGGCCGGCTCGGGGACAGTCGACGACGTGCCCACCCTGGACCGCCTGGCTGCCGCCCTCGGGTCGTCCGTGCTGGTGGAGATCGTGGCGCTTGACGGGTTCCTCCACGCCCTGGTCGTGCGGGAGGGTCGAGCCGTGCTGCGCCCCCTCGGCCCGGCGGAGGTGGCGGACACCGAGGTCGAGCACCTCCGCTTCGCCCTGCGCCGGCTGGCGCTGCGGCGGGGCTCGGAGGCGTCCATGGCGGCGGCGGCGGCCGGCGCGGCGGCGGCGGCGGACAGGCTGGAGGCGCTCCTGCTGGCGCCGGTGGCAGGCGACATCGGCGACCGGGCCCTCGTGCTCTCGCCCCCGGGACGCCTCCACGTCCTGCCCTGGTCGATGCTCCCAACCTGCCACGGCCGCCCGCTCTGCATCGTCCCGTCGGCCGCACTCTGGCTGAAGGGCGCCGGCGGGGCCCGGCGTGGCGGCAGGGCGCTCCTGGTCGCCGGGCCCGACCTTCCCCATGCCGTCGATGAGGTCGACCTGCTCCATGCGGCCTATCCGAAGGCGACCGTCCTCGCCGGCGCCGGCGCCACGGCGACGGCGGTGGGGCGGGGGATGGCCGCCGCCGACCTGGCCCACGTCGCCGCCCACGGATCCTTCCGGTCCGACAACCCGCTGTTCTCCTGCCTGCGCCTGGCCGACGGCCCGTTCACCGTCTACGACCTCGAGGCCCTGCGCACCGCACCGCCCCTGCTCGTGCTGTCGGCATGCGACTCCGGGCTGTCGTCCGTGCGCCCGGGCGACGAGCTGATGGGCCTCGCCTCGGCCCTGTTCATGATCGGCACCAGGGCGCTGGTGGCCAGCGTCGGTCCCGTGCCGGACGACACCACCAAGGGCCTCATGGTCGACTTCCACCACAGGCTCGTAGCCGGGGCCTCGCCAGCCGCGGCCCTGGCCGCCGCCGGCGGCAGTCGCCGGGCGTCCACGGACCCGGCGTGGGTGACGGCTGCGTCCTTTCTCTGCTTCGGCGCCGGCTGAACGGCCCGGTCACGGGATCGCAACGCGGCCGGGATGCCGTGGCGCCGCCCGCCCGGCGCCTACGATCACGCCGTGAGCCACGCCGACGATGCCGCCCTCGTGCGGGCGGCGGCCGGCGGCGACCAGGCGGCGTGGGACGCCCTGGTGAAGCGCTTCAGCGGGCTGGTGTGGTCGATCGCCCGGTCCCACCGTCTCGGTGCCGCCGACGCGGCTGACGTGTCCCAGACGGCGTGGCTGCGCCTGGTGGAGAACCTCGACCGGCTGCGCGACCCCGAGCGGGTCGGCGCCTGGCTGGCCACCACCAGCCGCAACGAGTGCCTCCGCGTCATCCGCCGGTCGGGCCGCCAGGTGCCCACGGACATCGAGGCCGCCATCGACCTGGAGGCGGACGAGACGGTGGCGCCGCCGGTCGACGCCGGCCTGCTGGCGGGGGAGCGCGACGCCGACCTGTGGGCGGCCTTTGCCATGATCAGCGAGCGCTGCCAGGTCCTGCTCCGCCTCCTCATCGCCGACCCCACGCCGACCTACGACGAGATCGGCGAGATCCTCGGCATGGCGGTCGGCAGCATCGGTCCCACCCGCGCCCGCTGTCTGGAGCACCTCCGCCGCAAGAGCGGTATCACGGCGGGTCCGGGCCGACTCTCAGTCAGCGGGGAGTAAGGAGGCAGTCATGGCGGAGGACGTGCGACCGGAGGAGGAGGACGATCGGCTGTTCGAGACGTTGCGCGCTGTCGCCCAGCGCCTCGACCCCGTGCCGGCCGAGGTGGAGGCCGCCGCCCGCGGCGCCTACACGTGGCGCACGGTCGACGCCGAACTGGCCGAGCTTGCCTACGACTCGCTGCTGGACGACGACCGCCTGGCCGGCGTGCGGGCCGACGACGCGCCGCGCACCCTCACGTTCGAGGGCCCCGCCTACAGCGTGGAGATCGAGGTGGCGACCGACGGCGGCGGTCGTCGCCTGCTGGGCCAGCTGGTACCGCCGGCGCCGGCGCAGATCGAGGTCCGTCACTCGGGTGGCCTGCTCCGCCTGGGCGCCGACGAGGTCGGCCGGTTCTCGGCCGAAGGCGTGGCACCCGGCCCGGTCAGCCTTCGCTGCATGCTCGAGGGCGCTGACGGCCCGCCGCTGGACACGGCCTGGGTCACCGTCTGATCACCGTCTGAAACGGCTGCTTGCCGGCGCCTGAACGGTTCAGGCGGTGTGGACGACCGGGGCGGGCGACAGCACGACCTTCACCCCGTGGCGGCGGGCAGCGGCCCGGAACCAGGCCACGCTCACGCCGATCCCGGCGCCGGTGAGGACCCAGCCGACCACGGCCCGGGCCACCAGATAGGTCGCAGTGCCCATCGAGCCGAGCAGGACGGCCGAGATTGCTACCTGGACCAGGATGTTCACGCCCCACAGCACGGCGATGCGGGCGAAGTAGCGGCGCACCCATGGCGCGTCGCGGAGGTCGTCCGGCAGGGGTATGAAGTCGCCCGCCAGCCGCATCGGCATGGGCCGATCACTCCGGGCGGTGGCGCAGAAGGCGATGCCGGTGGCGGCGGTGGTGACCAGAGGCTGGATCAGGACGAGCGCGGGGTTGCGAAGGGCCAGTGCCACGCCGATGCGGGCGATACCGGTGAGAGCGCCCAGGGCCATGAGGCCGGGCACCGCCCGCCCGAGCATGTGGCGTCGGCAGATGGCGAGGCCCGTCCAGATCATCCCGGCCGCCAGGCCGGCCACCACGCCGGCGGCGCGCATGGTGAGCGTCGACAGCACCAGGGGGGCCACGCTCGATTCGCCCAGACCGGGCGCCGCGTGGCGGGCCAGACTCCTCAGCCCGGGAAGGTGGACATCCGTCACCGGCGCGGTGGGCATGTGTTGTTGTCGGAACGTTGCCGGCTGCCCTGTATCTCCTTTCCGCCCACGGGTCGGGCACCCAGTGGGCAAGATCCTCCGAGGCCGCCACCGGGGGACGGACCTGCCCGCGGCTGCGGTGGACGCCCCCCATCCGGGCCGTTCCGCACGTCAGGGCGAGAGGCGCTCGATGACCCAGCGGTCGCCCTCACGCCGGTAGCGGAGGCGGTCGTGGAGGCGGTCGTCGCGGTGGTGCCAGAACTCGACGGTGCGGGCCACCAGCCGGAATCCCCCCCAGAACGGCGGGCTGGGGACGTCGGCAGAGCCGAAGTCGGCGTCGAGCTCGGCCACCCGCGCCTCCAGGGCGTGCCGGCCGGGCACAACCTCGCTCTGGTGCGACGCCCATGCGCTCAACTGGCTGCCGCGGGGACGTGATCGCCAGTACCGCTCGGACTCCTCCGCCCCGATTTTCTTCACCGCTCCCGCCACCCGAACCTGGCGGTGAGGCGGCCAGTAGAAGACCAGCGCGGCCCGGGGGTTGGCGGTCAGATCCCGGGCCTTGGGGCTCGTGTAGTTGGTGAAGAAGGCGAATCCCCGCTCGTCGGCGCCCTTCAGGAGCACCATCCGGCCCGCCGGCTCGCCGTCCGCCGACGCCGTTACCAGTGCCACTGCGTCGGTGCCGGCCTCGGCGAACCAGGCGGAGAACTGGGCGACGGGGTCGGCGTCGAGGTCGTTTTCGTGCAGTCCGGGCACCGGGCGGCGCCCTTCAGGAGCGGGTGCCGAGGGGGACCAGGACGTCCTGGCCGGTGTCGTCGTCCTCGACGAGGCCGTAGCCGCATAGCTCGGCCAGCAGCGCCCGGCCCTCGTCGGGCCCGGTGGCGATGAGCTCGTCCCCTGCCTGGAGGCGGACCTCGCGGCGGGGCCGGTAGAGGTAGCGGCCGCCGCGGCGGATGGCCAGGAGATAGAAGCCCGTCTCCGTTTCCAGCTGCAACTCGCCGAGCGAGCCGCCGTCGGCCGCCGACCGCGGCGCCACCGGTACCTGGGCCACCACCTCCTCTGCCTCACCGAAGGCGAGGGCGAGGATGGGGTGCAGCTCCTCACCCCGCTCGACCGGCCACACCATCTGCTGGGCTGCGTCGCCCAGGGCCTCGGCCGCCGCCGACAGGTGGAGCAGGCCCCGCAGCGGCGACGGATCGGAGTGGTTGGCGGCCGACCGCAGGACCCACGTCTCGATGCGCTCCTGCATCTCGTCGAGACGGTTCTCGAGGTGCACCACCTCGGCGGCCAGGCCGGCGTCACGAAGCACCAGCGCCGAGTAGGCCAGGCCGACGGCCACCTCGGAGATGTTCTTCATCTCCACCAGCGTGTCGATGGCCTGGTCGAGATGCGGCTCGCCATCGGGAGCGGCGGGCGGGAGCCACGGCGCCTCACCTGCGAGCGCGCGCAGGCCGGCGACGCCGGCGCCCGGGCCCTGCGCCAGCACCATGTCGTCGGGCAGGAGGATCACGTCGTCTTCGACCTCGGTGTTCCACTCGCCACTGCGGCGCAGTGCCACCACGGCCATGCCGAGCTCGGTGGGCAGTTCCAGGTCTCCCACGCAGCGGTGCGCCATCTCGGAGCCTTCGCGCACGCGCACCTGGTGACTGACCTCCTCGGCCTGCGCCATGTCGGCGATGAGGGCGGGAGGGATTCCGAGGCGGTGGCTCACGATGCGGCCGATGTCCGTGGCCGCCATGCCGATGCCCTCGATGGCGCTCACCACGTCGAGTACGGACGCCATCGCGTCGGCGTCGCGGGGCGAGCGGGCGGCCACCACACACAGGGTGCGCATGTCGTGGGTCAGCTCGAGGAGCTTGTCCCGCAGCTCGTCGACCTCGTCCACCATGTCGGCCTCTCCGTAGTAGAGGGCGGCGTAGGCGATGTCGACCATCAACTCGGAGATGTCCTTCGCCTCCGCGAGCAAGGTCCTCAGGTTTCTGGGTTTGTCGTCCATCAGTTCATCGCCACAGTGGGGATCACACGGTAATGCGTCACGCGAGGCCGAGGAGAGCGATGGTCAGCACGAGGGAGAAGGCACCGACGAAGTCGACCGACGAGCTGACGACAGGAATGCCGTAGGTGTCGGGGTCGAGCCCGGTGCGCACCGCCGCGATGGTGCCGTAGTACGCCACCACGACCACGAAGACCACCGCTGCCATGCCACCGATGACCGACACGCCCACCATCTGGGCCAGACCGGGACTGGCGTGGTGAAGGAGCCCGCTCACCGCATGGGCACCCACGCCGTTGAACAGGTACACGGGCAGGCCGAGGAGGAAGACCAGGGCGATGTCGCCACGCGCCTCGTGCCCGGGGATGGCGGTGGGCGAGACGCTGCCCAGCACCAGCTTGGTGGACAGCCGGCCGGACAGGATGCCGCCGAGGGCGCCGGCACTGCTGAGGTGGGCTGGTACCAGGACGAGCAGGGCGGGCAGGGCGTCGAAGGAGTGGAAGCGCCGCTCCAGGACGATGCCGGCCATGGCGCTCACCGCCCCGGCCACCACGAGCACCGGCAGCGATTCCCGCACGATCCGGCGCAGCAGGTCGAGCCGGGACAGGGCGCCGAGGATGAGGGCCCCGATCGACACGGCGAGGGCGAGAACGCCGATGGCCGGGGTGACGATGGCGAACCCGACGAGGAACGTGGCCAGGTAGAGGGAAGGCAGGGTGAGGACGTCGCCCAAGGTGGACACGAGCGGCGCGGTGACGTTGTCGAGGTCCCAGTCGTGGCGGACGGCGCCGGCGGTGAGGGCGAGGGCGCCCACGAGCACGAGTACCGATGCGATGAGCCCTCCCACCACCGAGATCAGTGCCAGGTCGAGGATGGAGATCGTGTCGGTGATGCCGAGGGCCACCGCCACCGACTTGGCGATAACGGCCAGCAGCCCGGACATGGCCAGGGTCAGGGCCAGCACGGCCGTCACGTTCTGGCCGAGGGCCGTCGTGCGCTTTGTGGACAGCTCGAACGTGCCGGCGTGGATCGTGGTGCTGATCCGGTTGCCGAAGGCGCCGAAGATGTTGCCCCGCAGGCCGATGGCGGCCGGCACCAGCACGAGCAGGCCGGGCAGCTTCTCGAAGGTGCCGGTGATCGATCCGAGGAAGGCTCCGGCGAGCAGGCTGGTGGAGCTGTTCAGGCCGAGGGCGACGAGGCTCTGGCGGACGGCCGCCGCATCGGGCCCGAGCAGGCCGAGAAGGCGGCGGACCAGCCACCGCAAAGGCCGGGGCCGGCCCTTGGCGACGACGACGACCTTCTGGGCGCTAGCCCTGGCGCGCTTGGCTCCTTCGAGCGCAGGGCGCGGGATGCGCTCGAGCGTGGCCCGGCGCGAGCGATCGCGGGTGCGCACCACGACTCGGAGGCCTCCGCGAGATCACGGGCCGCAGTCTATGAGCGTGCCGCTAGGTCGGGGATCGCGGCTCCTCGGCGTCCACCGAATCGCCTCCGGCCTCGTTGGCGACCCCGCGCCGTTCCGATCGGGCCGCAGTAAGCCGGGCCACCGCGTGGCCTAGCTTTGCCCGAGATGGCCCTCGCCCCCCGACGCCGCCGCGGGCGCCGGCCGCGGTTGCTCCTGTTCGGGCTCCTCGCCACCGTGGTCGTGCTGCTCGTGAACAGCGCCTTGTCGTCGTCCGACAATCCGTCGCGGCGGCTGGCCCAGCTGGCCTACCTCGACGAGGTGCGGCCCCAGGTCGACCTGTCCACCGCCCAGGGTGCGTCGATCGCCCAGGTGCGGACGGAAGCGGTCAACCTCGGCCGGGAGGGGGCGACGCGGCGGGTGGCCCGGATCGTCCGGGACGCAGATGCCGTGCTGACCGCCGTCCGTCGGATCACGCCGCCCGACGGCCTGGGGACGACGCACAGCATTCTCCTCGCCACCGTGGCCATCCGGGCGCGGGTCGCCTCCAGCGTGGCCGCCGGCCTCACCGGCGCCCTCACCTCCGGCCCGCCCGAGCCCGCGGTGGACGAGCTCGTGCAGGCGGGCGAGGAGATGCTGGCGGCTGACCAGACCTACAAGGTCTTCGTCGACGCGGTCCCCACGCCGGCCGGGGTGACGGCGCCACTGCTGCCGGTGTCGACGTGGGCGGCCGAACCGATGCTGTGGAGCCGCCCCGAGCTGGCCGCCTTCGTAGCCTCGATCCGGGCCGGCACCACCCTCACCGCCGTGCACGACGTCGGGGTCCTCACCGTGGTGACCGACCCGGTGCAGGTCGCAACCGAGGGCAGCGCGGCCGTGCTGCCGCTGGTCAAGACGCTGCGGCTGGACATCGTGGTGGCCAACACGGGCAACTCGCCCGAGAAGGCGGTGCCGGTGGTGGCCACCCTCATCGGTCCGGCCGGCGAGATCGACACGGCGCGGGACTTCGTCGACCTGGCCCCCGGGCAGCGCCGGGCCGTGCCGCTTGGTGGCCTTCGGCCGGCCGTCGGCGGACCGTCGACCCTCACCGTGATGATCGGGCCGGTCGAGGGCGAGGCCTCGTTCCCGGACAACGAACGGTCGATCGGCCTGGTGATGCGGGGCTGAACCGGTTCTGGTACCGGAAACCGACCGGTGGCGGTCGATTCCCGGTACCAGAAGGTGGTGGGCGAGAAGCCGTCAGCCGGCTTCGTCGCCCGCCCCGTCGGCGCGGACCGGACCGGGGGGATCGAGGCGGCGGAACTCGGCCTCGGCCCGGAAGACGACCTCACGCAGCGGCACGCCGGCCCGGCGCGCTACGCGGGCGGCGTCGTCGTGCTCCACCTTCACCCGGCCGGGGCTCACCTTCACCCGCACCGGGAGGCCGGCCACCTCGACCTCGGTCTCCTCCCGCACCCGGGGCCAGCGCTCCAAGGTGGTGCCCCGCACCCCGAGGGAGCCGGTCTCGGCGGTGAGCACGCGGGCCACCTGGGAGGCGAGGGCGGGGTCGCACAGGGCGCTCACCGTGTAGGCGGGCCGGCCCTTCTTCATGAGGATGGGTGTGACCCAGGCATCGTGGGCGCCCGCCTCGAGCAGGGCGGCGACGGCGTGGGCGACGGTCTCGCCGGTGACGTCGTCCACGTTCACCTCGAGCAGGGTGACGGGCTGGCCCGGCAGCGGCGCCGCCTCGTCGGTGGGAACGCCGACGACGACCTGGGTGGCGTTGGGCAGCCCGTCGATCTCCCTGGAGCCAGCGCCGAAGCCGACCGCCTCAACCGTCATGGCCGGCATCGGCCCGTAGCCGGAGGCATTGGCGGCGAGGAGGGCGGCGCCGGTCGGCGTTGTGAGCTCGACCGTCACCTCGCGTCCGTAGGTGGGCACGCCCTTGAGCAGCTCGACCACAGCCGGCGCCGGGTTGGGCAGCATGCCGTGGGCGGTGCGGACCATCCCGAGGCCCGTGGCGACCGGGCTGGCGTAGATCCGCTCCACCCCGAGGAGCTCCAGAGCGGCGCACGTACCGACCACGTCGACGATGGCGTCGATGCCACCGACCTCGTGGAAGTGGACCTGGGAGGGATGGCGGCCGTGCATGCGGCCCTCGACCTCGGCCAGCGCGGCGAAGGTGGCCAGTGCCCGGTCCCGTACCCGGCGGGGGAGCCGTCCCTCCTCCACCATCCCGGCGATGTGGCCGTGGGTGCGCACGACGGGGCTGTCGCCGGCCCGGACGTCGATGCGCGTCGCCGCGATACCCGAACGCTGCACGGCATGGGCCTCCACCGTCCACCCGCTCACGGGGAGGCGCCGCACCATCGCCAGCACCTCGTCGAGGTCGGCGCCGGCGTCGACCAGGCTGGCGAGGGCCATGTCGCCGGCGATGCCGGAGAAGCAGTGGAACCAGGCGATCGAGCCCATCAGCGCAGGAGGCGGACCACCGCGCAGGCGGCGCCGAAGCCGTTGTCGATGCCGACGACGCTGAGCCCGGAGGCACACGACGCGAGCATCCCGATTAGGGCGGTGATCCCCTCGAACGAGGAGCCGTACCCCACGCTGGTGGGCACGGCGACCACGGGTGCGCCAGTGATGCCGCCCACCACGCTGGCCAGCGCACCCTCCATGCCCGCCACCACCACCACGGCGTCGGCTGCGGCCAGGTCGTCGGCGACGGCGAGGAGGCGATGGACCCCGGCGACGCCGCAGTCGGCCACGGTGCGGGGCCGGAAGCCGTGGGCGGTGAGGGTCGCCGCGCACTCCTCGGCCACAGGGAGGTCGGCGGTGCCGGCGGTCACCACGAGGATCACGCCGGGCCGTTCGGCGGACGACCGCCACGCCAGGGTGCGGCCGGTCTGGGTGCCCCCGGGGTTGCGCTCGAGGGCGGCCGTGGCCTGCTCGGGGTCGGCCCGGGTGAGGAGGACCGGCGACGATCCGGGCTCCGACAGCAGTTCGGCCACGATGGCGGCGCAGTGCTCGGACGTCTTGCCCGGTGCATAGACGGCTTCGGCCAGACCCTGGCGAAGCGCCCGGTGGTGGTCGGCCTTGGCGAAGCCCAGGTCGACGAACGGCAGCCGCCGTAGGCGCGCCACGGCGTCGTCCGGCGACAGGGCGCCGGAGCGCACGTCGTCGATCAGCTGTCGCAGCGACCCCTCGTCCATGACCCGCCCAGTATCCGGGAAATCACGAGCAGGTGCCCAGCCTTGAGGCCTAGCCTGCGCCCTCGATGACGCGCCTCGCCTTCCTGGGCCCTCCCGGGACCTTCACCGAGGAGGCCCTCCTCACCCAGCCCGACCTGGCTGAGTTCGACCTCGTGCCCATGCGGTCGATGCCCGACGTGCTGGCCGCCGCCCAGATCGGCGAAGTCGAGCTCGCCTTCGTGGCGCTCGAGAACTCCATCGAGGGCACGGTCAACGTGACTCTCGACTCGCTCATCTTCGACACCGACCTGCTCATCCGCCGAGAGGTGATCCTGCCCGTCACCCTCGACCTGCTGGTGCCGCCGGGCACGACCCTGGCCGACGTCGAGCGCGTCGTGTCGATCCCCCATGCATCGGCCCAGTGCCGCAGCTGGTTCGCTGCCAACCTGCCCGGCGTGCGGTTGGTCGCCGCGAACTCCACGGCCGAAGCGGCGGAACAGGTCGGGCGGGACAAGCCGGCGGGCACGGCGGCCGTGGGCACTGCGTTGGCGGCCAAGCTGTACGGGCTCGACGTCGTGGCCTCGTCGATCGGCGATCACGACGACAACGCCACCCGGTTCGTGCTGGTGAGCCCGTCGGGCATTCCCGCCCCCACCGGCCACGACAAGACGAGCATCGTGTGCTTCCAGCGCGCCGACCGGCCGGGCAGCCTGCACGCCATACTCGGCCAGTTCTCGGCCCGCAACATCAACCTCACCAAGCTGGAGTCCCGGCCCACCAAGCGGGGCCTCGGCAACTACTGCTTCGTCATCGACCTCGAGGGTCACGTGGACGACGAAGTGGTGGCCGACTGCCTGCGCGACCTCCACGCGCAGTTGGCGGGCCTGAAATTCCTCGGCTCCTACCCGGCGGCGGGCGAGCATGGCCCCGCCATCCGCCGTGACGCCGACGAGGCGTGGAAGGCGGCGCACGCCTGGATCACCGACCTCCGGGCCGGCATCCTCCCGGCGGGCGAACCGGGCACCACCGCACCGCCCGGGTAGCCTTGACGTCCCGGGAGGGATGGCAGAGCGGCCGAATGCGAGGCTCTTGAAAAGCCTTGGACACACGTCCCGTGGGTTCAAATCCCACTCCCTCCGCCGCAGTTCAGAGGCTATTTCGCTTCTTGATCAGGTCCAGGCAGAAGCGTCCGCTGTCCATAACTTGTCCATAAACCTCGGTCCGGTTATCTTCGTACCTGTGCCCGGGAGCATCCGCCAGCGAGGTCCTCACACGTGGCAGGTCCGGGTGTCCGCCGGGCGCGACCCGGCGACCGGCCGGTACCGCTACGTGTCCCGCACGGTTGAGGGCGGGAAGCGTGCAGCACAGCTGGCGGTAGCGGAACTGGCCGTAGCGGTGGAGCGGGGCCACGTGAGGCCCCTGCGGGGGAGCGTCGCCGAGCTGCTCGAGAAGTGGATGGCGCACATCGAGGTCCAAGGCCGGGCGCCCGCCACGCTTGTGCGCTACCGCTCGGCGATCTCGGCCAACATCGTGCCGGCGCTGGGCCACATCGACGTAGCCAAGCTGTCCGCCGCGGACCTGGACGGCTTCTACGCTGCACTCCTCGCCCGCGGGCTCAAGCCGCTGTCGGTGCGCAAGTGCCACGCCGTCCTCTCGGCCTCGCTCCGCCAGGCCGTTCGATGGGGCTGGATCGACCGCAGCCCGATCGACCGGAGTTCACCGCCGTCGCCACGCACGAGGGAGATCGTCCCGCCGACGATTCCCGAGGTCCATCTCCTCTTGGCGAAGTGCGAGCAGTCGAACCCGGACCTCGCCAGTCTCATCTACGTCGCCGTCACCACGGGATGCCGGCGAGGCGAGCTGTGCGGGCTGCGGTGGGCCGACGTCGACCTCGACCAGGCGACGCTGGTCGTGGCCCGATCCATCTCCGACACCCCGGGCAGCGTGGCGGTGAAGGAGACCAAGACCCACCAGACCCGTCGCCTCGCGCTGGACGGCTCGACCGTCGAGGTGCTTCGCCGTCAACACGACCGGGCCACAGCGCGGACACGGGCCGTCGGTGTCACGTGGGATGCCAACAGCTACGTCTGGTCCCAGGAGGTCGACGGCTCCCGACCGTACCGGCCCGATCGGGTGACCGGCGCATTCCGCGGCCTGCGCGACCGGGTCGGCCTCCATCACCTGACCTTCCACGCGCTCCGCCACTTCTCGGCGACCGCCCTTGCCGGGCGGGGAGTCGGCGTCCGCACCATCGCCGGCCGTCTCGGCCATGCGAATCCCAACGTGACGCTCCGCACGTATGCCCACTTCCTTGAGGTGTCCGACCGGGAGGCCGCCGCCGTCATGGGCGACCTCGCCGCCGCCTTGGACTACGAGATCGAGGTCGATGCTTCCGGCGCTACCCCCGTCCGATCGGGCTGACCGGCCAGGAGCTCCTGCAGCGAGATGAGAGCGACGACGAGCCGTCGGCCGAGCCGGATGGCGGGCAGCTCACCCCGGGCGATGAGGTCGTAGACGAGGTCCTTCGAAACGCCGAGCAGCCGGGCTGCCTCGTCCACGCTCACCGCCAGCCGTTCCCGCGTGGCGTCACCCACCGGAAGACGGTCTGCGCTGTCGGCGCTGGCCACCTCGTTGGTACCGGTGGAACCTCCCGAGGATCGGGCCCTGCCGAGCGATCCGTTGCGCATGGTGCAGCCTCCTCCACGGTCCGGGTGGACCGTCGGCAGAGGTAGTCTAGCATCGTTGTAAGCAGGTTCTTACCGCTAGATACGGTTAGTTAGCTCCTTCGGCTTTCAGCCCAATCAAGACCGGCCCGACGGCCGCAGCTCTGGCGTCCGGCATCCCGAGGGAGCGGCCAGAGCCGCGACAGAGCCGGCAAAGGCAGCATCTGGGTAGACGTGTCATTTCCGCTCTAGTTGCCCCTCAGTGCCGCTCTAATGTCCTTCTGGTGGCCATACTGCGGCATCCGGCTGTCGGAGCGTGGTCGGCCGTCCTCGGCGTGCCGTCGTGGCCGAGCCCGGTCGGGCGGGCCGTGGCCCGGGCCGTCGACGCCGGCCCTGCTGGCTCACCTACACCACTCGACGCCTTGCGGCCCCTGACCCGCCTCATTCGCCGAGACCTCGCCAGCGACCGTCCCGGCCCTCCGACCACCGATGTCCGCCACCCCCGAAAACCCGACTGTCGACACCCACCCGATGCGTCCGCCAGAACGTGAAACTAGCTCCACAGTCGGCATGGATCGGCCGGCTCCGGACCGCCTCGTGCGTGGGTTACCCGCCACGATGGTGGGCCTGAGCCACATGACGGAAGGAGCCGACCGATGCCGAAGACCATCATCCCGCGACGTGACGAGTTGATCTACCTCGGGTTGGACGTGAGCCGCGACTCGATCGCGGTGGGAACCCTGCGTCCCGACGACGAGGTGCCTGACGTGACCAAGGTGTTCAACGACGAGCCGTCGGTGCGCCGACTGGTCGGCGCATTCGACGATCCGCGTCGTCTGGTCGCCTGCTACGAGGCCGGACCGACCGGCTACGACCTGGCCCGCCTGCTGGCCGGACTGGGCGTGCGTTGCGACGTCGTGGCCCCGTCGCTGATCCCGGTGGCGCCGGGAGCCAAGGTCAAGACCGACCGCCGTGACGCCAAGCGGCTCGCCCGCCTGCTCCGCGCCGGCGAGCTAACCGCCATCCGGGTGCCGACGCCTGCCGAGGAGGGCGTGCGCGACCTGTGCAGGGCGCGCTCCGCCCTGGTGGCCGACCGTCGCCGGGCCCGCCAGCGCCTGGCCTCGTTCCTGCTGCGCCACGGCCGGGTGTGGCGGGGGGCGTCCAGCTGGAGCCTCAAGCACCGGGAGTGGCTGGCCGCCACCCACTTCGACGACCCCGCCCTGGAGGCCACCTACCAGCGCTACCTGGCCGTGGCCACCGTGCGCGAAGCCGATGTCGACGCCGTCGATGCCGACCTGGCCGGGTGGTTCGAGCACCCCCTGTTCGCCGATGCGGTGTCACGCCTGTCCGCGTACCGGGGCCTCGACCGCCTCGGCGCGCTGGTGTTGGCCTCCGAGGTCTGCGACTGGCGGCGCTTCGCAGGCGCCGGCGCCTTCATGAGCTTCTGCGGGCTGGTCCCCTCCGAGTACTCGAGCGGCGACCGCACCCGGCGCGGCCACCTCACCCGGGCCGGCAACGTGCACGTGCGCACCCAGCTCGTCGAGTCGGCCTGGGCCTACCGCTACCCGGCCCGGGTGACCAAGGAGCTGGGCCAGCGCCACCACGGCGTCGCTCCCGACGTGGTAGCCCGAGCGTGGACGGCCCAGCTCCGCCTGTCCCAGCGCTTCCGGGCCCTCGACACCCGCAAGGGCGTGCGCTCCGTCGTGTGCGCGGCGGTGGCCCGGGAGCTGGCCGGGTTCGTGTGGGCCGAGATGACCGCATGAGCGGGTGCCGTCAGCGCCTGGCTCCCAAGAAGCCCTGGCGGGCTTCTTCGTCCATGGTGCTGGCGGCGGATGACCGGGTTGTCAAGGCTTCCCCTGCGTGTGTCCTGAAAGTGGAGTGATCCCGATGTAGAAGGTCCCGATCACAAAGCGTGCTGTGCCGGTGATGGAGGATGGCCCTCCGGGCTCGCCGATCGGGCGGGGAGCCCAAACC
>JAHFUS010000024.1:0-47612 GCA_023264975.1 Actinomycetes bacterium
TGGCGGCTCGCATCCTCGAACTTCTCGACGTTGATCCCATCACCACCCGCTGACTGACCACCGGAGGAATCAATGGATAGGATCCGACGCCCGGCCATGTGCGGAACGCAGGGCTAGCCGAATGCTCGCGGCGATGTTCCTCCGGATTGCGGACGGGCGGGCACGCCCACCAACACGAGGCCTTCGCCGGCATCGCTGGTCACCACCGCACCGGCACCCACGAAGGTGCCCCGGCCCACCCGCAGGTTCTGCAGCACCGCCGCGTTGCTCCCGATCGTGACGTCCTCGTCGAGGTGCACGGCGCCGGCCACGTTGGCGCCGGGGTAGACGCTGACGTAGTCGGCCAGCACCGCGTCGTGCCCGACGGTTGCGTTGTACTGGACCTGCACGTGGGCACCCAGGCGGACGCTGCTCGACACGTGAGCCCCGGCCATGACGATGCAGCCGGATCCCACGACGGTCTCGGGCCCGATGACCGCCCTGGGATGCACGAGGGTCGCCGGCACCAGGCCCCGCGCATCGAGCAGGACGGCCAGGCGCCGGCGCGCCGCGGCGTCGGCGATGCCGATCACGTAGCCGGCGCCGGCGGGCGCCTGGTCCGACCCGACCACGGGCAGGCCGCGGACGGTGGAGCCGGCCCGGCGCTCGTCGACGAACGCTGTCACGTCCACGCCGGCGGCCATGGCCACGTCGAGCGTCTCCCGCCCCGTTCCACCCGCCCCCACCACGTACAGCGCCACGGTCCGAATACTGCCCGACGGCGATATCGCCCGGGCGCATGGTCGATCGGCCGCCGCCGATCGGCCGCAGCCGGTCGGTGGCGCGCACGCCTCGCACCGGCCGGCGGTGAGCGTCCCGACGAGCGGGGCCCCGGGGGGCGGCGGCACCGCAGGCGCTCGGGCCACTCCACGTCGCCGCCATCGACGACGAGTGCGGTTTCCCTGTGATGACTCTGGCCGGTGTGGCCCCGGTGGGGGTGCCTACGTTTCCGGGCCGGGACCGGGCAGCGGAAAGCCCTGGTTGACACCACCGGGCCCCGTGATGCCCTCCCGGCGCACGAGGTCGCGGACGGTGAGCGCCAGGATGCGCAGCTCGAGCAGCAGCGTGCGGTTGTCGATGTACCAGATGTCGAGCTCGATGCGCTCGGGCCACGTGATGGCGTTGCGGCCCTTCACCTGGGCGTAGCCGGTGATCCCGGGACGCACTTCGAGCCGCCGGCGCTGGTGGGCGCTGTAGTGCGCGACCTGCTCGGGCAGCGTGGGTCTGGGCCCGATCAGGGTCATCTCGCCCCGGAGCACGTTGACGAGCTGCGGGAGCTCGTCCAGGCTCGTGCTGCGCAGCAGCGCCCCGACCCGGGTGAGGCGGTCGGCGTCGGGCTCGTCGGGGTAGCGCGGCGGCCGCATGGTGCGGAACTTGGCGATGGAGAACTCCTCGCCGTGCCAGCCGCTTCGCTGCTGGCGGAACAGCACCGGCCTGCCCATGGTGAGGCGGATGGCGACCGCCAGCACCGCCGCGACCGGGGACAGCACCACCGCGGCCACGACCGCCACGACGAGGTCAACGGCCCGTCTCAAGGCAGCGCCCAACCCAACCGCCGGCGCCGCGCCACCAGCCGGTAGGTGTCGATCGAGGCCTGGGCCACCTTCCGCTGGTCGAACGCCTCCACGGCCCGCGCCGCGGCGGCCCGGCCCAGCCGATCGCGCAGGCCGGGATCGGCCAGCAGCCGGTCGAGAGCGGCAGTGAGCGCGGTGGCATCCTGCGCCGGCACCAGCACCAGGTGGCGGTCGTGCTCGCCCACGTCCCGACAGCCCCGGATGTCGCTCAGCACCATCGGCCGCCCACAGGCGGATGCCTCCATGGCCGACCGTGAGAAGCCCTCACGGTAGGACGGCAGAACGAACACGTCGAGGGCCGAGTACAGCGCCGGCATGTCGGACCGGCAGGGCAGGAACTCGAGCCCCTCGGGCGCCACGCTCTCGCCGTCGTCGGGACCGACCCACACGAATCGGGCCTTGCCGGCCAGGGCGCGGGCGGCTTCGCCCAGCTCGATCAGGCCCTTCTCGGCCACGCGCCGCCCCACGCCTCCGACGAGGAGGTCGTCGGGTCCTACCCCGAGCTCGCCCCGCACCGCCTCCCGTCCCACGGCGTCGAAGCCGAAGCGGGCGAGGTCCACGCCGTTGCCAACGACCCGCGCCCGGCGGTCGCCGACGAAGGGGCGCAGGGAGCGGCGGTCCGCACCGTTCTGGTAGAGCTCGAAGTGGGCGAAGGCGGACGCCGCCGCCTCGATGGCCACCACGATCGCCCGCTTGGCCGGCCGGTCGCCCTCGCGCATCCACAGGCCGTGGCAGGTGTCGACCACCACGGGCACGCCGGCCAGGCGCCCGAGCACCCGACCGAGCACCCCGGCCTTGGGCGTGTGCGTGTGAAGCACGTCGGGACGCAGGCGCCGCAGCACCCGGTACAGCTCGGCCGCCGCGGCCAGGTCCCGGCGCAGGTCCCAGTGGCGGGTGAACGAGTGCACCGGCAGGTGCGTCACGCCCAGCGCCTCCACGCCCGCCACGTACGGCCCCGGCGACGAGATGCCCACCACGTCGAAGCCCGCCTCCACGTCGACCTTCAGCTCGCACGCCAGCAGCAGAGCGAGGCTCATGTCGACGGTGGTGAGGTGGGCGACGGTGAGGCGCCCGCCCTCAGGCACGGGCGCCCAGCCGCTTGGCCACGGTGACGGCCGCAGCGTAGGCCCGCTCGGGCCCGAGCCGCCCGACGAGCTTGGCCCGGAAGAACTCGATCGGGTCGCTCCGCCGCACCGGGATGCGGCGCAGGGTCATCGGGTCGCAGCCGGGGAGGTTGCGGCCGAGGCGGCCGGTGGCGGCCGACCGGAACCGGGCGCGGATGGCCTGGTGCATCGGCGGCACGTCGATGCCCCACGTGTAGGCGAAGTGCCGGGGCCGGGCCGCGGGGCCGAGGTGCTCCTCCACCGCCGCCGAGCACCGGTCGAGCTCGTCGGGTGTGAGGTCGGGGGGCCGGGGGTGGGTGAACGTGTGGTTGCCCACGGTGCACAGGCCCGACGCCGCCATCTCGACGAGCTGCTCCCAGGCCAGGCCGCTCCCCGCCTCCCTCGCCGTCGACCCCTCCCACTGCATCGTGGCGCCCACGTGGCCGGCGGCCAGGTACAGCGTGAACGGGATGCCGCGGTCCCGCAGTCCGGGCCATGCGTGCTCGTAGACGTCGGCGAACCCGTCGTCGAAGGTGAGGACGACGCTCGGCCTGCGGTCGCCGCCGTCGAGGCGGTCGAGGGCGGCGTCTATGGGCACCACGTCGTGGCCGTCGAGGACGTCGAGTTGGGCGGCGAAGGCGCCGGCCGGGAGGTCACGCTCGTCGGGAGAACCGCCGCCCACCCGGTGGTAGATCAGCAGGCTGGCGCCGCTCGCCTGGCGCCGTCCCGCCGCCCGGGACAGCTGGCGCTTCAGGGCGGTGCGCATGGCCATGCAGGGTACGGCGCGACCGCCCCCGCTTCACGCAGGGCCCGCTTCCGACATCGCGCCGTATGCTCGCCCGGTGCGCGTGGTCGTCCCGGCGGCGCCGGATTCGTCGGGGCGGACCTGTGCCGACTCCTGGGCCATGGGCCCGAGGTGTCCGAGGTGCCGGTGCTCGACGAGCGGGTCTCGAGCCCCCGCAGCTGACGGTGGACCGGTTCCGGCCCGCCGGCGCCGACTGCCCCCGCCCCGCCTGCCGACTTCCTGAGGGCGGCCGTCGATGCAGATCCTCACGATCGCCGACGTCCTGGCCAACCGGGGCGGCCTCGAGCTCCTCCAGTTCGAGCTGTGCTCGCAACTGGCGGACCGGGGCCACACGCTGCGCGTGCTCCACCGGGCCGGCGGCGACCTCGAGCCGGCGTGGCGCCGCTTCGCCACCGAGGTCCGCCGGGTCCCGGCCGTGGCCCTCGACAAGAAGGGCCGGCGCCCTCCGGTCGGGTTCGTCGCGGCGTTGCCCCGCACGGTGACCATGCAGGCCGACGTCGTCTATGCCCACTACTACGAGCACCTGGAACTGGCCTGGCTCGCCGGCCGCGCGGGGCGACGTCCCGTCGTGGCCCATCTGCACCTCCGGGGCCCGGCGTCGCTGGGCCGGTTCGGTCGGAGACTCGTCCGCGCCGCCGACCACTACGTCGCCATCTCGGCCGCCGTGGCGGACGGATGGGCGGCGGCCGGCGTGCCCCGCTCGCGGATCACCGTCGTGCACAACGGGGTGGACACGGACCGTTTCCGCCCGGTCTCCGTCGAACGTCGCCTCGATCTGCGCGCCCGGCGCGGGCTTCCGCCGGACGCCTTCGTCGTCGTCTACGCCGGCCGGCTCATCGCCCACAAGGGCGCCCAGGTGCTCCTGTCCGCGTTCGAGCAGGTCTGGTCGAGGTTCCCGGCCGCGGTGCTCCTGCTGGCGGGAAGCGGCCCGACCCCCGACGCACTCCCCTGCGGCGCACGCCACGTCGGGCTCCTCACTCGCGATGAGACCGCCCTGCTGGTCCAGCTGGCCGACGTGGTCGCCGTCCCGACGACGGAGTTCGACGGCTTCCCCCTGATCGTCGCCGAGGCGCTGGCGTGCGGCGTTCCCGTCGTGGCCAGCAGCGTGGGCGGGATCCCCGAGCAACTGACGGGCTGGCTCGCCGAGTGGCTCGTGCCGCCGTCGCGGCCCGAGCTGCTCGCCGAGCGGATCGGCTCCCTGGCGGACTGGCGGTCCCGGGAGCCGGAGCTCGCCGACCGGTGCCGGGCCCATGCCGTAGTCGCCTTCTCCAGGACCAGGATGGTCGACGCCGTGGAGGGGGTGCTCCGGCGCGCCGTGGCCGCTCAGAGATAGAGGGCCCGGTAGCGGATGCTGCCGGCCAAGCGCCCCACCCGCTGGGCGGCGGTGCGCAGGAACCACCGCCGTCCCGGACAGCTCGGGGCCGCCCGCACGGCGAGGAAGGGGAGGCGGAGGAGGCCCAGCACACCCGGGCCGACGGGCGTGCGGGGGAACCCGTTGTCCCGGAGACGCCGGTAGAGGAGCGGCCTCTCCAGCCCGTACCGGTACCGCTGCTTCGTCAGCGCCGCCAGTGATCGCCGGTCCCGGTAATGCACGACGGCTGCCGGTGCAAAGCCGAGTTCGAAGCCGGCCTGCTGCAACCGAATCGAGATGTCGACGTCGTAGGACACTGCATAGGCGGTGTCGAACCCTCCGACCGCCCAGAAGGCGGACGCCCAGGCCGCGAAGTTGGCCGTCGGAGAGGCTGCGAGGTAGCCCTCGACGCGGGGCAGTTCGGACCATGTCCCGCGATGCAGCAACGGGTAGACGGCGCCGTTGAGCTGGTCCAGTTCAAGGGCACCTCCCACGGCCGGGTACCGCTCGAGGGCGGCCACCATCTCCTCGATCCAGTGCTGGTCGAGCACGTCGTCGTGGTCGCAGAACAAGAGGAGCTCCCCCGTTGCAGCGGTGGCACCGAGGTTCCGGGCGGCCGCCGCGCCCGGTTCGGCGGCGGCGTCGATGATCCGGATCGGCAGCCGGGACGCGAACGCCATCGCCACCTCGACCGTGTGGTCGGTGGACCCGTGGTCGACGACGAGCAACTCCCAGCTGCCGGTGTAGTGCTGAGCGGCGAGTGACTCCAACTGCTCGGGCAGCTCCCGTGACCCGTTCCTGACAGTCAGGATGACGGACGCCTTCATGGGCAGCATCATCGCGGATGCCACCATGGGCCATGTGCGGGTCCTCTACGTGATCGACAGCCTGGCGCCCGGTGGGGCCGAGCGCTCGCTGGTGTCCATTGCGCCACACCTCCTCTCGCGCGGCGTCGCGTTGCGGGTCGTGACGATCCACGACCGCCCGGGGCTCCGCGCTGACCTCGAACGCAGCGGAGTCGACGTGGAGCATCTGGCGCCGGGCGGGCGGGGCGATCGGGTCCGCCAGCTCGCCGCCGTCATCCGGCGCGAACGGCCCGAGCTCGTGCACACGACGCTCTTCGAGTCCGACATCGCCGGCCGCCTGGCGGCGCGGCGAGCCGGGGTGCCGTGCGTGTCCACGCTGGCCGGCGCGTCCTACGGCCGGGACCACGTGGGGCAGCCGGGCTACAGGCACATCCGTCTCCGCGGCGCCCAGGCCGTCGACATCGCCACGGCCCAGCTGGTCCGGCGGTTCCACGCCGTGTCCGGCGTGGTGGCCGCCGCCATGGCCTCGCGCCTGTTCGTTCCCAGCCGTCGCATCGAGGTGGTCCACCGCGGTCGTGACGCCGCCGTGCTCGGGCGACGGGCGCCGGAACGGACGGTGGCCGTGCGGGCCGGCCTCGGCATCGACGGCTCCGCACCGCTCCTCGTCGCCATCGCCCGCCACGAGTACGACAAGGGCCTCGACGTTGCCGTACAGGCCATGGCAGCCGTCCGGCGGAGCGCGCCGGAGGCGGTCCTCGTCGTGGCCGGTCGTGAGGGAAACCAGACCGAGGCGCTCCGGGCCCTCGCCCGCGAAGCCGGCGTCGAGGAGGCCGTGCGTCTCCTCGGCCCCCGGTCCGACGTGGCCGACCTGCTTGGCGCCGCCGACGTGTTCCTCGCCCCTTCCCGGCGCGAAGGGCTGCCCGGGTCGGTCCTCGAGGCGATGGCGCTCGAGGCACCCATCGTGGCCAGCGACCTCCCCTCCGTCCGGGAGGTGGTCGGGTCGGACGGCGCTTGTGCCCGACTGGTCCCCGTCGGATCTGTTGCCGCCGTGGCGGACGCGGTTGCCGATACGTTGGCGGACGCGGTCGAGACGGCGGCGAAGGCGGGCGCCGGCCGGGAGCGGTTCGAGCGCCTGTTCACCATAGAGCGGGCGGCCGACGGCATGGTCGGCTTCTACCAGCGGGCGGTCGGCGGGTGAGCGCCGAAGGTCTCCCGGCGGTCCTCCAGGTGACTTCCAGCGCCGAACGGCGCGGCGCCGAGGTGTTCGCCTCAGACCTGCACACCGAGCTGTCCGGGCGCGGGTGGCCGGTGACGACCGTCGCCCTGGTCCCGGGCGACCGACAGCCGCGGCTGGCGTTCGAGGCCCTCGGAACGAGGCCGTACGCGCCCGCCACCATCGCCGCGCTCCGCCGCCTCGCCCGGGCCAACGCGGTGGTGGTCGCACACGGGTCCACCACGATGGCCGCCACCCTCGCCGCCACCCTCCTCCCGCGGCGACCGTGGATCTACCGCAGCATCGGCGACCCCGGGTACTGGCAGGCCCACCCGGTGACGCGCGGGCGCGTCCGGCTCCAACTCTCTACGGCGGAACGGATTGTCGTGCTCTGGGACGCGGCGGCCGACAGGCTCGTCGCCGGCGGTGTGGCCCGCCGGCGGATCGTGGTCATCCCGAATGGCGTGCCCGCGGCCCGGTTCCCGCTCGTCGACGTGCACGCCGCCACGGTGGCCAGGACGGCCCTCGATCCCGGGGGCGGAATCGGCGGCAGGATCGTCGCCTTCATCGGCAGCATCTCGAACGAGAAGGGCCTAGACGTCGCCATCGACGCCGTCGGCCGGCTCCCCGACGTCACGTTGGTGGTCGCAGGCGACGGGCCGCTGCGATCCGCGCTCACCGAACGAGCCGACCGGGTGGCCCCGGGCCGCGTACGTTTTCTGGGGTTGACCGCCAACCCCGGAGTCGTCCTTGCGGCCGCGGACGTCGTCGTCGTGCCGAGCCGCACCGAGGGTATGGCCGCCGTCCTCATCGAGGCCGGACTGTCCGGCGTGGCGGTCGTCGCCACCGATGTCGGTGCCGTCCGTGAGGTGGTACTCCCCGGGGCAACGGGCGTCCTCGTGCCACCCGGGGACCCGGTTCGCCTGGCCGAAGGCCTCCTGCAGGCGCTCGAGGGCGGCCTCGGCGGGGCGGAGGCCCGGAGCAGGTGCATGCGGCTTTTCGACATGCCGGTCGTGGCCGACGCCTGGGCGGACCTGCTGCTCGCCGCCGGCCGGCGCTGATGGCGGCGAGGCAGGTGGAGACGACCAGCATCGTCATCACGACGTACAACCGGGCCGACCTGGTGGGACGGGCGATCGAGAGCGGCCTCGCCCAGGCTGGCGCCTGCGAGGTGATCGTGGTGGACGACGGCTCCACCGACGCCACGGCCGGCGTGCTGGCCGGGTTCGGGGACCGGATCACGGTCGTCAGCCAGGCCAACGGCGGGCTCTCCGCCGCCCGGAACGCAGGGGCGGCTGTCGCGACCGGCACCTGGCTGGGGTTCCTCGACGACGACGACCGCCTGCTCCCGGGCTGGTTGGACCACCTGACCGATGCGGCCACGGCGGGCGGGGACGGGACGGCGACGGTGTGTTGCGCGGCCAGGTACGTCGACCCGGACGGCGCCCTGTTGCACGTCACCCGGCCACGCCCGCTCGGGCCCGCCTTCGGGAACCGGACGGCGCTGTTCCTGGCCGGCTCGTTCATCGTGCTGCGCACCGCCTTCCTCCACGTCGGTGGGTACGCGGTGGGTCTCCGCTGCAGCCACCAGACCGAGCTCGGCCTACGGCTGACGCAGCACTTCGACGATGCCGGCCTCGGGATCGCCTGTGTCGACGAACCGCTCGTCGAGGTCACCGGTCGCCCCGCCACGGCCCGCCCGATGAGCAGCCCCACCGCGCTGTTCGAAGGGGCGCTCATGGTCATCGACCGGCACCGGGCACGCCTCGCCCTCGACCCGCCCCAGCTGGCCGACTTCTACAGCGTCGCCGGTGTCAGCGCCGCCCGCCTCGGCCGCTATCCCGAGGCTCGTCGCCTCCTGTGCCTCGCAGCCCGCACGCAACCGCGCCGGCCGCAGCGGTGGGCACGCCTCGGCATCGCCGCCGTCCCCGCCCTGGGTCGAAGGGTGTGGCGATCGGACCAGTTCGGAGGGCCGCCCAGGATGAGGCGGGCGGGGGATCGCAGCCTCGGCCCCGGGGAGCAGCCGACCGTCCTGCACGTCACCTGGCGACTGAGCCGTACCGGTGGCATCCCCATCGTGGTCCGCGCTCTCGTGCGCGAGCTCGCCGGGAGGAGCCGCACCCACGTGGCCACGGTGCGCCCGCTGATCGAGGAGGACGGCCTCGACGAGCTCGGCGACTCGGCGACCTTCCATCCCCTGGGCCTGGTCGGGAACATCCGGCCCCAGGATCGGGCCCTGCTGGCGGCGCGCCTCTTCCGCCTGGCCCGGGCCGTGCGGCCGGACGTCGTCCACGCCCACTCCGGCGTCGCCGTCCTTGCGGTAGCGGCGGCGTTAGGGGCGCCCGGAGCGCGCCGGGTGCTCGACGTGCACGACGCTCCGGGCAACGGTCGCCACGGGCGCATGACAGAGTGGCTGGAGGGGTTCTTGTGCCGGCGCGTCGGCTTCGTGCCGGTCGTCCACTCCTCGTCGGTGCGCGAGCAGGTGCACGAGCGCTGGCGAGTTGCCGCGGCCCGGATCGAGCTCGTGCCGCTCGGGATCGAGACGTCCCGCTTCTCCCGTACCGGCATCCCGCGCGACACCTGGCGCGAGGCGAACGGCCTGTCCCCCGAGCGCCCCCTGGTGCTCTACGTCACCCGCCTGGCGCCGTCGAAGAACGTCGACCTCCTCCTCGACGCCGCGCTCATCCTTGAGCGGCGCCCGGAGGCGCCCTCGCCGGGGCGCGATCCGATGTTCGCCGTCGTCGGCGACGGGACGCAGCGCCAGGAGCTGGAGCGCCGCATCAGGCGCGACGGCCTCTCGGACCGGGTGCGGCTGACCGGGCCGAAGACGGGGGACGACCTGGTGGCCGCCTACGCGGCCGCCGACGTGTTCGTGTCGACGTCGGACTACGAGGGCTTCGGTCTCGTGGTCGTGGAGGCGATGAGCGCCGGCCTGCCCGTAGTGGCGTGCGCGGCCGGCGGGGTGACCGATCTCGTCGCCCACGGGTCCACCGGCTACCTCGTGGCGCCGGGCGACGCCGGCGCCGTGGCCGCACAGCTCGCCGGCCTCCTGGACTACGACGGGCTCCGCCGAGAGATGGGCGCGGCGGGAGCGGCCCGCGCCTCGAAGCTCTTCGACGCGGCGGCAATGGCCGACGGCTACCTGGCGGTCTACTGCGGCGGCCAGAGGGCGCCGTCAGCCGGCGCGCGGCCGGCATCGGTCGCGCTCCTCAAGAGCGGGGACTACGCCGGCTACCTGCGCTCGCACGAACCAGCGCTGGCCCTTCCCTACCGCATCGACGAGCTGGAGCGCCACGGGCTCAGCGTTCGCTGGACCGACGCCCACCTCCGCCCCCCGTGGACGCTGCGCCCGCTGGCGAACGCCGTGCAGATGGTGGAGCGCGCCGCCGCCCCGTGCCTGCAGACCATGCTCATGCTGCCGACCATCGCCCGGTCGGACGCGGTGCTGGCGCTGTTCGAGAGCGAAGGGAACCTGCTGGCCTTCGCCCGGCGCGCCCCGCTGCCCCCGCTCCGCCGGCCCGGCCTGGTGGTCGTGAGCTGCTGGCTGGCCGACCTGCTCGTCCGAGGCGACGAGTCGTACCGGCGCCGCTACCGCACCAGCTACCGCCACGTGGACCGGCTGGTCTACTTCTCGTCCAACCAGACTGCGATCTTCGCGGAGCACCTCGGCCTCGACGGGGAAAGGTTGCGGTTCGTACCCTTCGGCATCGACGAGGCGCGTTACGCACCGGTCGACACCCCCGACGACCCGGCGTACGTCCTCGCCGTCGGCCGGGACGCGGCCCGCGACTGGGCCACGTTCTTCGAGGCCATGCGCCGGTGCGGCCTCCCCGCCAGGGTCCTCTGCCGCCCGTCGCAGATCCGGGACCTCCGGGTGCCGGACAACGTCGAGGTCCTCGGCTACACGGCCGAGCCCACCTATCGCGCCCTGCTCGGCGGCGCTCGCGTCAGCGTGGTGGCGACCACACCGCGTGCCTACCCAAGCGGCCAGAGCGTGGTGCTGGAGTCGATGGCGATGGCACGGGCCACCGTCGTCACCGACACGCCGGCGCTGCGGGACTACCTCCGCCCGGGACGCACCGCCCTCGCCGTGCCACCGGGCGACGCCGAGGCGCTGGCCGACGCCATCTCGACGGCCTTCGAGGACCGGGAGCTTCGTTCCCGCCTCGGCGGCGAGGCCCGTGCCACCGTGGAGCAGGAGTTCACCGCGGCCCGCATGTGGAGCGCCATCGCCGCCGTGATCCAGGAGGTGGCGCGCTGAGACGAGGCGTAGTCGTCTGATCAGGAGGGCGAGCCCGACGGGACGTCCGCCACTCCCACCAGCGCGGTCACGGCCGCCGCGAACCGGTCGATGCCGAACTCCGTGCGGGCCCGCTCGGCACCCGCCCGCCCGAGGCGCGCCCGGGCCTCGGGGTCGGCGAGCAGACCGGCGACGGCGCCGGCGGCTGCACCCACGTCCTCCACGGGGACGACGATGCCGCTGTCACCGACCTGTTCGGGCATGCCGCCGGCGGCGCTGACCACCACCGGCCGGCCGAGGATCATCGCCTCGAGCACGGCCAGCGGGAAGGGGTCCTCGCGGGCGAACAGCGTGAACACGGTCGCGGCGGCAAGAACCGGGTAGGGGTTGGCCAGCTCGCCGGTGAACCACACGCGGTCCCCCAGCCCGAGAGCCATGGCGCCGTCGCCGCCCTCGGGGCTCAGGCCCACCCACACGAACCGCACATCGTCGTTGGCCGGATCGGAGAGGACGGTCGCTGCCACCTGCAGCCACACGTCGATCCCCTTCCTGCGGTCCGCCGTGCCGCAGCACACGACGGTCCTTCCGAGGTCGGGCCCCACCGTCGACCCGGCGTCGGCGAGGGCGGTGATCCGGCCCGGCCGGGGAACCGACTCCACCACGGTGACCTGCCCCGGGCCGAGGCGGCACAGCTCGGTCACGTGTCGCGCCACGGCCGAGGAGCAGGCGACGACCCGCACGCCCTGCACGCCCAGCCGGTCGCGCAGCCCGTAGCGGTCGAGGACGGTGGAGGCGAGGGGCTCGAGCTCGTGCACGTGCAGGATGACCGGGACGCCGAGCCACCGGGCGGGCCCCACGTAGCAGGCGCTCAGCACCGTGTTGAGCCAGACGAGCCGTGGTCTCAGCACCATCAGAACGCCGAGAGCGGCCGCCTGCTCGACGAACCGTGCCAGCCGCCGCGTGCGGCGGCGACTGCGGAGGAAGGCCCGGACCCGCGAGAGCGGCTCGCGGATGCTGCGGCCCGCGGCGGCGGCCAGCTCCGACTCGAGGGGGCCGCCCCATCGCTGGACCACGACCGTCCGGTACGACGGGGCGAGGACGGTGAGGAGGTCGACGGCGACCCGGGGAGCACCCGTTCTCGACGCCTCGTGGGAGACGACGAGCACCCGGCCCGACCGGGACCATGCCTTGCGGCGGACGAGGCGGAGGACGAGGGCCCGGCTCTGCGCCCGGCGCCGCACCGTCATCTCTCCTGGATCGACCAGTCGGCCTCGATCTGAAGGGGGGCCAGTCGCACGATGCCCACGGGAGCCTCGTCGAGCGGCTGCCCGACGATCTGGAAGTGGGCGGCGGGTTGCCACGGCGTGATGTCCTGGCCCTGCTCCCCGAAGACGCCCAGCCACAGGTAGTAGCGACCGCCGGCGAACGGCAGGGTGGCCACGTCACAGCGCACGGCCAGGTCGGCCCCCTCGAGCTCGACGGCGTGCTTCAGGAGGAAGAGGGGCGACGCCGGGCCCTGGCTGATGCCGAGCTGGAGGGTGCCCGCGCAGGGCTCCGGCGCCTGGAGGTGGACCTCGATGCATGCCGGTTCTCCCGTGGTGACCGCCTGGCCGTCCACCCCGCTGACGGACGCCTTCATGACTCGGATGCGGCCGTCCATCGACGAGCTGGTCTCGGCACCCTCCTCGATCCAGCGCCGGTAGCCGGTGAGCACGTCGGCGGACGACCCCATCTCCTGCACCACGCCCTTCTTGAGCCACAGGGCGTTGCTGCACATGGCCTCCACGGTGGCCAGGTCGTGGGAGACGTACACGAGGGTGGTGCCCTGCGCGACCACCTGGCGCATCCGGTCGAGGCAGCGCTGCTGGAACGTGGCGTCGCCCACCGCCAGCACTTCATCGACGAGGAGCACATCGGGTTCGAGGAAGGCGGCCACGCCGAACCCGAGCCGCATCTTCATGCCGCTGGAGTAGTACTTCACCTGCCGGTCGATGGCGTCCTCCAGCTCGGCGAAGGCCACGATCTCGTCGAACTGCGCGGCGACCCGGCCGCGGTGCAGGCCGAGCAGGGAGCCGTAGAGGTAGCAGTTCTCCCGGCCGGTGAGGTCGGGGTGGATGCCGGACGCCACCTCGATCAGCGCTCCAACCCGCCCCACCGCCTCGATGCTCCCGGCGTAGGGGTACATCACCTGGGTCAGGATCTTGAGCAGGGTCGACTTACCCGAACCGTTCGAGCCGACGAAGGCGAACGACCCGCCCGGCGCGATCTCGAAGTCCACGTCGCGCAGGGCCCAGGTCCACGACTTGCGGGGCCCGTGGGTGCGCAGGCGCTCGATCTCGTCACGCAGCAGCGACCGCCCCCGGTCGGGACGGAACCGCTTCCAGAGGTGGTGGGCGGCGACCGTGCCCCTAGGCGACATCGGCGATCCCCGTCTCGAGCCGCTTGAACAGCCGGTAGCCGGCGATCAGCTGCACCAGCGAGCTGACGGCGCCGATGACGACGAGCCCGGTGCGGGGCGCCTGGCCCTCCAGCACGCAGCGGCGCAGGCCGTCGATCACCGGGGCGATGGGGTTGAGCGCCGAGTAGAGGCCCCGCAGGTCGGCGGGCACGACCTCGATCCCGTACGCCACCGGCGTGGCGAACAGGCCGACCTGGAGGAAGATCGGCAGCACGTGGCGCAGGTCGCGCAGGTAGACGGTGAGCACGGCCATAACCAGCGACACCGCGGTGGTGAACACCACGCCGATCACCACGAGGACCGGGACCCAGTACGACGTGGCGCGTGGCGCGTAGCCGGTGACGATGAAGAGCACGCCGAGCACCAGCGTGGCGATTGCGGTGTCGATTCCGGCGCCGGCGACGCTGCTGAGCGGGAACACCTCGCGGGGGCAGCTCACCTTGTTCAGCAGCGACATGTTCGACACCAGGCTGAGGGCGGCCTGGGAGACGCCCGTCGAGAAGAACGTCCACGGCAACAGTGCGATGTAGGAGAACAGCGCGTACGGGGCGCCCCCGGTGTCGACGTCGGCCACCCGGCTGAAGAACAGCGTGAACACCACCATGTACACAAGCGGCGTGATGACGGCCCACGCCAGACCCAGGGCGGCCTGCTTGTACCGGGCCCGCAGTTGGCGCTCGGTGAGCGACCGGATCAGCTCGCGGGCGCGCCAAAGGTCCCGCAGTGCCGACCGGAAGCCGACCCGGCGGCGGAACCGGAGCTCGGGCGGCGGACCGTCCGGCCGGTCGGCGACCTCCTCCGTCACCGGCGCCTCCGTGCTCTCGTCATTTTCGCTTCATCCCCACGTGGGTGGTGTGCATCGGCTCACCCGGCCTTACGAGCGTACGGCGACTCGCCGAGCCCGCCGCGCACACGCGTCGCCTCGCGTTCATTGTGATCCGAGCTACGCCTGATGTGGGTGGATGAGAAGAGAACGGCAGGCGGCGGGTCAGAAGAGCTCGACGTCGCCGAGGGACAGGTCCCATGCGGCCATGGGGGGGCGGCCGCCGGCGCCGGCCGCCCGCCAGGTGAGCACGGGGCCCTGGCCTGGCAGAGGTACAAAGCCGCGCCAGCTCCGGCCGCCGGCGGTGGCGACGGCGTAGTCGGCGCCCGAGACGCGCAGCACGTCCCGAGCGAGGCGGGCGGCGAGCCTGGCGTCGCCGCCTGGCGCCAGCACGTCGCCCAGCATCGCCTCCACCGCCCCGCCCCGGCGGCGCAGGCGGAACATGGCGAGGCCGCCGGCCACGCCGCCGGGACCGCAATGGGCGCGGTAGGCGAGGGCGGGAAAGCCGGCGTAGCGCCACTGGAGGACGCCGGGCGTGAGGCGGGTGCGCAGGCCGGTGGGCGGCGGGCGGGAGCGGAGGAGGGCGCAGACCGCGGCCCCGTCGGCCAGGACGTCGGCGGCCGGCGCCCCCGCCCCGCTCGGGAGCGACCACAGATCGGCGGACGTGCGGGCGCCTACCACCCTGGGCAGGGCTCCGGGCGAGGCGAGGCGCAGCTGCAACGGCACCCGGCCGACCTCCTGCCACCCCATCTTCAGGTAGCCGGGGCGGCTCTGGTCGTTCGGCGTGTTGAACACGAACCGCACGCCCTCGGCCGCGAGCGCCGCCAGCCCGAACCGGGTGAGGCGGGTGAACACGCCGCCGCCCCGGGCCTCGGGCGCCGTGGCCGTGTCCACCGCCCGCACCGCCGCGACGACTGCGCCCGGCTGCTCGAACTCCCAGCGCAGGAAGGCCCGGAACCCGATCACCAGGCCGTCCCGTTCGGCGACCCACGCCGGCGACGGACCGAACGGGTTGGCCGTGTGCTTCCAGGCGAAGAAAGCGGCGTGGTGGTCGTCCGGCACCCAGCCGAGCGACGCCGACAGCAGCGAGAGGACCTGCGGCGTGTCGTCGGGGACGAAGGCCCGGACGACGTCGTCCCCGCCGCCGCTCACCAGGGCGCCGGTCCGGTAGAGCGGGCGGTCATCCGGCGTCGAGCCACGACTGGAACATCAGCACGGACCAGAGGCGGTAGTCGTTGTTGCGCCGGCCGGCGACGTGGTCGTCCCATTGGGCCCGCACGGGCGCGGGATCGAACCAGCCGTCGGCGGCCAGTCGGGCCGGCGCCAGCAGGTCCTCGGCCCACTCCCGCAGCGGTCCCCGCAGCCACGCCCCCATGGGGGGATCGAAGCCCATCTTGGGACGGTCGATCAGCGACGAGGGCACGTAGCGGGCGAGCACCTGGCGCAGGGCCCACTTGCCCCGGCCGTCGCGCAGCTTGGCCGCGGCGGGCAGCTGCCACGCCCACTCGACGATGCGGTGGTCGAGCAGCGGCACCCGCAGCTCCAGGCTCGCCGCCATGCCGGCCCGGTCGACCTTGGTGAGCATGTCGTCCGGCAGCACCATGGCCGTGTCGAGCCAGAGGAACTCCTCGAGAGCGCCGTCGAGCGGGGGCCACCCGCCGGGCTGGTCGGCCACGGTCGGCGGCTCCTGCGCTCCGAGCACCACGGCGGCGGGGTCGTCCCACTGCCCGGCCAGGCTCTTGTACAGGCCGGCCACGTCCCCGCTGCGCAGCAGTCGGCTCAGCTTCTCCACCTTGTCGGCCGGGTTGCGCAGCCGCAGGCGCGACGGCAACACGTCGCCCACGCGGTCCCATACAGCGCGGGGCGGCACCAGGAGGGCCGAGGCAGCGGCCCGGCGCACGGGCGCCGGCAGCGCACGCAGCCGGCGCCACAGCCGGGGACCGAGGACGTGGCGGTTGTAGCCGGCGAACACCTCGTCGCCGCCGTCGCCGGACAGGCACACGGTGACGAAACGCCGGGCCACCTCCGACACCAGCACGGTGGGCACGGCGGACGGGTCGCCGAACGGCTCGTCGTACAAGGTGGCGAGCCGAGGGATCACGGCCAGCGCGTCGGCGATCGACAGGTGGACCTCGGTGTGGTCGGCGCCGAGGTGGGCGGCCACCGCCTTCGCCTCGGGCGCCTCGTCGAAACCGGCGTCGGGCATGGCCACGGTGAACGTGCGCACCCGACTGCCGCCGCGCGCCTGGGCCAGGGCGACGATGGCGGACGAGTCGACGCCGCCCGAAAGGAACGCGCCCACGGGCACGTCGGCCTGGAGGCGCAGCGCCACGGCGTCCCCCAGCAGCTCGTCCAGGTGATCGACCGCGTCTCCCGGCACCTCGCCCCGCCGGGGCCCGGCGCCGGCTGCCACGGCGTCGCCGAGCGACCACCAACGCGGCGGCGCCGGCATGGCACCGACCGGCCCGCCGGTGGCGAACGTCACCAGCGATCCCGGCGGCAGCATGGCCACGCCCCGGTAGATGGTGCGGGGATGGGGCACGAAGCTGTAGCGGAGGTAGGCGGAGAGGCTGTCCCGGTCGATGTCGGGCCGGAAGCGGTCGTGGCCCCGAAGCGCCTTCAGCTCCGACCCGAACACCAGGTCCGGCCCCGCCCACCCGTAGTACAGCGGCTTCTCACCGAGGCGGTCCCGGGCCAGGGTGAGGCGGCGCTCGGCCTTGTCCCACAGGGCCAGGCCGAACATCGCGTTGGCCTGCTCCAGCGCCGTGCGGAGACCCCATGCGTCGATGGCGGCCAGCAGCACCTCGGTGTCGGAGCGGCCGGCGAAGCGGGCCCCCGCCGCCTCCAGGCGCGACCGCAGGGCCCGGTGGTCGTACACCTCGCCGTTGAACACGAGCACGTAGCGGCCGGAGGCCGACACCATGGGCTGGTGGCCGGCGGGCGACAGGTCGACGATGGCGAGGCGTCGCATCGCCAGCGCCACCCCCGCTTCGGGATCGACCCACCAACCCTCGTCGTCAGGACCCCGGTGACGGAGTCTCCCCGCCATTGTGCGGGCGCGCGCCTCCAGGTCGGCCGACGGGACCGACGGCGGGCCCAGGAGCCCGGCGATGCCGCACACCGCTCAGCGCACCGTCCCGTGTGTTACCACTACCGTGCGGGTCCCATGGTTGCAGCCGGCGGGGCGGGCGCACGGCGGGACGAGCGGCCGCTGCGGGTCCTGTGGCTGGTGAAGGGTCTCGGCATCGGAGGTGCGGAGCGGCTGCTGGTGGCTGCCGCCGGCGCCCACGACCGGGCCGCGTTCGCCATCGAGGCAGCGTACGTCGTGCCGGCGAAAGCGCAGCTCGTGGGCGATCTCGAGGCGAAGGGCGTGGCGGTGACCTGCCTCGGTGGCGGGCGCCGGGGGGCGTGGGTGCCGAGGCTGCGGGCGCTGGTGGCATCGGGCCGCTTCGACGTGGTGCACGCCCACTCCCCCCTCGTGGCCGGTGTGGCCAGGCTGGCGACGAGGACGGTGCCGCTGCGCCGGCGGCCCCTCGTCGTCACAACCGAGCACAACGGCTGGTCGACCTTCGCCCTCCCGACCCGCCTCCTGAACGCCGTGACCGTCGCCCTCGACGACGCCACTATCGCCGTCTCCGAGGAGAGCCGGGCCTCGATGTGGTGGCCCCGTACCCGCCGGCGCACGGCCGTCGTGTCCCACGGCATCGACCTGGCCGAGGTTCGGGCGGCGGCCCGCCACGGCGGCGCCGTGCGCCGCGAGCTGGGCATCGGCGACGACGAGGTAGTGGCGGTCACGGTGGCCAACTACCGCGAGCAGAAGGCGTGGCCCGACCTGCTGGCGGCGGCCCGCACGGTGATCGACCGCGGCATCCCTGTCCGCTTCGTCACCGTCGGCCAGGGGCCGCTAGAGGCGGAGATCACGGCCCTGCACGGGCGGCTCGGCCTGGGTGAGCGGGTGCTGCTGCTCGGCCGGCGCGACGACGTCCCCCGCATCCTGGCTGCCGCCGACCTGTTCGTCCTGGCGTCGACCTACGAGGGAAAGCCCCTGGCGGTGATGGAGGCGTTGGGCGCCGGCGTCCCCGTGGTGGCCACGGCGGTGGGCGGGACGATCGAGGCGGTCGATTCCGCCAACGGCGTGCTCGTGCCACCCAACCGGCCCGACCTCCTGGCCGACGCGGTGGCTCGCTTGGCGACCGACCCAGTGGAGCGGGCTCGCCTGGCCGCCGGCGCAGCTGCGTCGGGCGACACGTACGACGTCAGCGTGACGGTGCGGGTGGCCGAGGACCTCTATCGCCGGGTGGTGGCAGGCCGGCGGGTGGGCCGTCCTGAGCCCGACGCACCCGTCAAATGACCGTTACCCGACCACGTAGAGTGGTGATACAGTCGGAGGAGCGTTCGACCGATTACGAACAGAGGTCAGTCGATCGGACGTCCGGACGATCGGACGATCGGACGATCGGACGATCGGAGCACCGTGCGCTGGCGTACCGGGTTACGGTCTCCTCGGGAGACCTGGGCGGAGGGTTTCCTTTGACAAGACGGGGAGGTGACGTCGAGGTGCCTCGTTCGACGAGGTTCGCGCAGCGCGCGTCGCGCCTGCGCAGCGACGTGATCCTGGGCGTCTTCGATGCGCTGCTCCTCACCGCCGCCTTCGCCGCCGTGCTGGTCCTTCGCTTCGACGGCAAGGTCCCGTCGCACCACTGGAACGCCTTTTGGAGCTTCGTCCCCCTCGGCGTGGGCCTGAGCCTGGCCAGCAACTGGGTATGGGGACTCTACGGCCAGCTGTGGCGCCATGCGAGCATCCAGGAGGCCCGACGCCTGCTCATGGCCGGCGCCACCACCACGTCCGTGCTCGTGTTCCTCGAGGTCGGCGTCCGCCGCAGCGTGCCCTACTCGGTGGTCACCCTCGGCGTAGGCCTGGGCATCTTCCTCATGGGCGCCCTGCGCTTCCAGTCCCGCCTGTTCTCCTTCCAGCGCCGCTCCGCCGACCAGGACGGGCTCAAGGTCGTCGTGATCGGTGCAGGCGACGCCGGCGCCGCCCTGGTGCGGGAGATGCTGCGCAGCCCCCGGGCCGGGCTCGTGCCCGTCGCCGTGCTCGACGAGGACCCCCGCCGTCACGGCCGCTCGTTCATGGGCCTGCGCATCGAGGGCGGCATCGCCGACCTGCCCCGGGTCGCCCGACGCCACGCCGCCCACCAGGCCGTGCTGGCCATGAGCTCGATCGATCAGCCGCTCGTGCGCCAGGCGGCGGCCGCCGCCGAGACGGCCGGCGTGGCGCTGCGCATCGTGCCCGGTATGTCGTCCACGGTAGGGACCCGGGTCTCCATCAGCGATGTGCGCGACCTGCGCATCGAGGACCTTCTCGGGCGCAAGCAGGTCGTCACCGACCTCGACGGCGTCCGCCGTCTGCTCGAGGGCAAGCGCGTCCTCGTCACCGGCGCCGGCGGCTCGATCGGCTCCGAGATCTCCCGCCAGGTCGCGGCCTGCGACCCGGCGTCGCTCGTGCTGGTCGACCACGACGAGACCCACCTCTACGACGCGGCCAACTCGGTGCACCACACCAACGTGCAGGTGCTGGCCGACATCCGCGACCGCGAGCTGATGCTCCACGTGTTCGCCACCCACCGGCCCGAGGTCGTGTTCCACGCCGCCGCCCACAAGCATGTGCCGCTACTCGAGGACCACCCGTGCGAGGCTGCCCTCACCAACGTGGTGGGCACGGCCAACGTGCTCGAGGCGGCCGAGCTGGTGCATGTCGAGCGCCTCGTGTTCATCTCAACGGACAAGGCCGTCGTGCCGTCGAGCGTGATGGGCGCCTCCAAGCGCCTGGGCGAGCAGCTCGTGCTCGGCCAGGCGCCCGAGGGCACCCGCTACTGCGCCGTGCGCTTCGGCAACGTGCTGGGTAGCCGGGGCAGCGTGGTTCCCACATTCATGCGCCAGATCGCCGCCGGTGGCCCGGTCACCGTCACCGACCCGGCCATGACCCGCTTCTTCATGAGCATCGAAGAGGCGGTGCAATTGGTGCTCCAGTCGGCCGCGCTGGCCGAGGGCGGCGAGCTGTTCATGCTCGACATGGGCGAGTCCGTGCGTATCCTCGACCTGGCCGAGCGCATGATCCGCCTCTCCGGTCGCGAGGTGGGCAGGGACATCGAGATCAAGGTCACCGGCGTGCGTCCGGGCGAGAAGCTGGTCGAGGAGCTGCGGGACTGCGAGGAGCAGACCTTCGCAACGATCCACCCCTCGATCATGCGGGTGCAGCCGCTGCCCACGCCGAGCGCCCTCCTGCGCATGGGCATGGTGCAACTGGAGGCGTTCGCCTCGGGCCGGCGTCCCGAGGAGGTCCGCACCCTCCTGTTCGCGCTGGCCGAGGCACGGGTACCGCAGGACACGCAGGAGCAGATCGCCACGGCGGAGGCAAAGGCCTTGCGCCCGTGACAGAGCCCACCGGCTCGTGAGTTCCCCGCCCGCGGTCCTGGGCGGGCCGAAAGCGTTCCCGGACGGTCTGCCCCTCGTCCGGCCGTACGTCCCCGGGATCCCCGCCCTCACCTCCCGCCTGCAGTCGATCCTCGACAGCGGCCATCTCACCAACGGGCCCACCGTGGCCGCGTTGGAGGCGCGCGTGGCCGACCTGGTCGGCGTGGCGCACGCCGTCGGCGTGGCCAGCTGCACGTCGGGGCTCATGCTCGTGCTCCAGGCCCTCGGTGCCACCGGCCGGGTGGTGCTGCCCAGCTTCACCTTCTCAGCCAGCGCCCACGCCGTGGTGTGGGCGGGCGGCTCGCCCGACTTCGCCGAGGTGGACCCGGCCACGTGCACCCTCGACCCGGCCGACGCGGCGCCGCTGGTGGAGGGCGCGTCGGCCATGACGGCGACCCACGTCTACGGCACGCCGTGCCGCACCGACGAGCTGCAGGCGCTGGCGGACGGCACCGGCATTCCGCTCGTCTACGACGCCGCCCACGCCCTCGGCAGCAAGCGGGCAGGCGTGCCGATCGGCGGGTTCGGCGCGGCCGAGGTGTTCAGCCTCAGCCCGACGAAGGTCGTGGTGGCGGGCGAGGGCGGGCTGGTCACCACCGACGACGCCGGCTTGGCCGAAGCGTGCCGGATGGGGCGTGACTACGGCAACCCGGGCGACTACGACTGCCGCTTCCCGGGCCTGAACGCACGCATGTCCGAGCTGCATGCAGCGGTGGCTCTGGCATCGCTCGACGGACTCGACGAGCGCATCGCCCACCGCGGCGCGCTGGTGGCCCGCTTCGGCGCCGGTGTAGCCGGCGTGGCCGGCCTTTCCCTGGCCGCCGTGGCGGAGGGCGACACGTCGACCTACAAGGACCTCACGGTCATCGTCGACCCCGAGGGGTTCGGCCTCGGTGCCGCGCAGCTGGCCCGGGCCCTGAAGGCGGAGGGCATCGACTCCCGCCGCTACTACCACCCGCCCATCCACATGCAGAAGGCCTATGCGTCCCGCTGGCCGGAGCGGCGGCCCCTCCCCGTCACCGAGGAGCTGTCCACAAGGGTCCTCAGCGTCCCCCTGTGGTCGCACATGACCGATGACCAGATCAGTGGCGTGGCCGACGCCGTCGCCCGCATCCACGCCCACGCAGCGGCCGTCAGCCTTGCCCTCACCTGACCGGGCGCACGGGCGGAACGGGGCCCGGGCGCTACGATTGGAGGAGCAACGGGCTCATATCCGACGTGTCCGATGCCGAACCTGCTTGTGGAGGATGTTGCAGGTGACCAGCGCCGGGATGAGCCGCCCGAGTTTCGCCGCAGTCGCCCAAGCCGGAGACGTCGATGGAGCCAATTGAGTACGCCAGGCTGATCCGCCGCCGATGGCGGATCCTCGCCGCCTGCTGCCTGGTGTCGGCCGTCGTGGTTTGGGTTCTCACCCCGTCGTCCCCCGCCAAGACGGCGCCGCAGTTCGTGGGCGAGCACACCCTCATCCGCGACGGCGAGACCGCGGCCACACCGGCCGCCCTCGCCACGGTGGCGCTGTTCGTGCGCACCGGCGAGGTTCCGGCCCGCGTGGCCAAGCGGATCGGCTTCGACCGCGACCCGCAGCTCCTGGCCCGAAGCGTCGAGGCCGAGCCCGACGAGCAGATCGGCACCCTCACCATCAAGGCCACCGCCGGCGGGCGCCAAGCCGCAAGTGACCTGGCCAACGCCTTCGCCGAAGAGACGCTGGCCGTCCTCGGGGAGAAGGCCCAGGCGACGCTCGACAAGGTGAACACCGATCTGACCGCCCGCGTCACCAGGCGGCGGGCCACCATCGACGACCTGGAGCGCCAGAGCGCAGCGGCGCGGGCAGCCGGCCGGTCGCCCGAACTGATCGATGCGCAGCGCGACGCCGAGCTCCGGCTCTACGGCACCGACCTCGAGCTTCAGCAGAAGCAGGCCGACGTTCCCCCGCCGACCTCGGGCTTCACCACCCTCGAGGCGTCCACGCCGGAACTGGCCAACCCCCGCAGCGCCGGCCTCGGTGTGCCGGCCGGCCGGCCGGGCCGTACCGCCGCCGCCGCCCTGCTCGGGCTCATGCTCGGCGCCGTCGTGGCCCTGGTGGTCGAGCGGGTCGACCCCCGCATCACGCTGCGGGCGGGCGCGGAGCGGGCCTTCAAGCTGCCCGTCATCGCCGAGGTCCCGTTCTCGCGGGGCCGCCGGTTCGACGTGCTCACCGCCACCAACCCGTCGTCGGCCGTGGCCGAGGCCTACAGGGCGGTGCGCTCAGCCCTCCTGCTCATCCCCGGCAACGTGCTCGGCCGGTTAGGCGACGTCCCCGCCGAGCCCGCCGCCCCCACCACCAGCGTGGTGGCGGTGCCGAGCATCCTCGGCACCGGTGGCAACGGCCACCACGCCATGCAGTCCAACGCCGTCGGCCGGCGGGGGCCGGGCGAACCGCAGGTCGTCCTGGTCACGTCGGCCGCGCCGGCAGAGGGCAAGACGGCCACGGCGGCCAACCTGGCGGCCAGCTTCGCCGAGACGGGCCGCTCCGTCCTGGTGCTCAGCTGCGACTTCCGGCGCCCCTCGATCCACGAGCACCTCGGCGTGCGCCAGGCGTGGGGCCTCACCGATGTGCTGCAAGGCGGCCGGGACGCGCCCAAGCTGGCCGATGTGGTGAAGGACTCGATCATCCCGGGTGTACGCATCGCAACCAACGGCTCCCCCCTCGACAGCTACGGCGAGGTCGCCGCACGCGGCCGCGGGCTGGTGGGCGAGGCACGGGCGCTGGCCGACATCGTGGTGATCGACACCGCCCCGATCCTCGTCGCCCACGAGGCCACCGAACTCATCCCGGCGGCCGACACGGTGATCGTGGTGTGCCGCAGCGGGCAGACCTCCAAGGAGGACGCCGGCCGCACGCGCGAGATGCTCACCCGCCTGAGGGCATCGGTGGCCGGCGTGGTGCTGGTGGGCGCGCCGGAGAGCGACACCGGCTACTCGACCTACTACTACGAGAACCAGTCCCGTCAGGACCGGCGGAGCGTCGGCGCGTGGCTTCTCGGCCGCCGGCCGCCGCCGCCGCCTCCGCCGGTGGAGACCCGGCCCGACGACGTCCTCCCCAAGCCCGACAGGAAGCGGGCCGTCACCTGAACGGGGCGCACCGCACGAGCGTGACGTCCCGGACCAGCACCCTCCGGCCGTACGGGGTCACCGTCCCCGCCATCGGCGCCGTCGCCCTCTACATGGCCTTCCTGGCGTGGGCCGTCGAGCACAGTGCGTACGACACGTGGGGGGGCGTGCTGGTGGGCACCGCCCTGCTCCTCGGCAGCCTGCCCGTCGTGCTGCACCTGGCCAAACGGGAGCCGGACCCCCGGGTCGCCAGGCTCCTACCCTGGGCCCTTGGCCTGAAGCTCGGCGCGTCGCTCATCCGCCTGCTCATCACCTTCGCCGTCTACGATGGCGTGGCCGACGCCAACACGTACCACACCGCCGGCCACCTGCTGGCGCCCATGTACCGGCGGGGCGACTTCTCGGCCGACATCGGGCCTCTCGTCGGCACCGGGTTCATGAAGGTGTTCACCGGGTTGGTGTACGCCGTCATCGGGTCGACCCGCCTGGGCGGCTTCGTGGTGTTCTCCTGGATCGGCTTCTGGGGCCTCTACCTGTTCTACCGGGCCTTCTGCCTGGCATGCCCCGAGGGCGACCGCTGGCGATACGCCTGCCTCGTGTTCCTGCTCCCTTCGTTGCTCTTCTGGCCGTCGAGCATCGGCAAGGAGGCGTGGATGACTCTCTCCCTCGGCGTGGCCACCTACGGCGCGGCCAAGATCCTCACCCGCACGCGGGGCGGCTTCGTCACCCTCGCCCTCGGCGTGGCCGGCACCGTGGCGGTGCGGCCCCACGTGGGCGTCATCCTCATGGTGAGCCTGCTGCCCGCCTACCTCTTCCGCCGGCCGCCGGCCGGGGGCTCCATCCTCGGGCCCGTGGCCAAGATCGGCGGCATCCTGCTGCTGGGCGTCATCCTGGCCGTCGTCGTCGGCGAGGCGTCGGAGCTGTTCGGCGTGAAGGACCACTTCGACGCCGAGGCCGTGTCGGCCCTGCGCCAGCGGGCCAACGCCCAGACGTCGGTGGCCGGGTCGTCGTTCGGCAACGGCACCACCGACTTCTCGCCATCGGCCTTCCCGGGCGCGCTCATGTCGGTGCTGTTCCGGCCCTTCCCGTGGGAGGCGGGCAACCCGCTGGCGTTCATCGCCTCACTCGAGGGCACGTTCCTGCTCGGGATGATGGTGGTCTGTCGCGGGCGGATCGTCGGCGCGCTCCGTTCGGTCCTGCACACGCCGTTCGTGGTGCTCTGCCTCGTGTACTCCGTGCTGTTCGTCTATGGCTTCTCGAGCTTTGCCAACTTCGGCGTGCTGACGAGGCAGCGGGTGCAGGTGTTCCCGTTCGCGCTCGTTCTCCTGGCGCTGCCCACCTACCGGCCGGCGCAGGGCGGGTGGCGCGATTTGTTCCTCCGTCCGTACGACGAGGTGCGACCAGCCGACCGGACCCGGGGCGAGGACGACGAACCGGCCTGGCTCCCGCTGTAGGGCGACGACGAGCGGGTCAGGATGGTCGCCGAATGTGGCGGAATCAGAGCTTTTGCCACACTCAGTACAAGTCGGTAAGGTGGACCGGGCAGGGTGCATGCACGGCCTGATGCCAGCACGGCCGGATGCATGCGCGGCGACGAACCGGGGAGGCGAGGGGTGGACGCACAAGGCGCGGCAGGACTGTCCAGGCGTGACGTGCTCAAGCGGTCGGCGGTCGTGGGTGGCCTGGTCTGGATCGCTCCCACGATCCTCGCCGGGCCGGCCGGCGCCAGCGTCGTCACCTGCCCGGCCAACCGCCGGTATGCCATCAAGCACGGCTCGCCGAACACGGGCTGCGAGGTGCCGGGCACGAACCCCGGCGGAACCGGCAACTGCGCCGCCCAGGCTGGGTTCACCGAATTCCAGAGCGGCTGCTGCCTCGAGCCGACCCTGGTGAGGTTCGTCGCGAGCGCCGACGGAACGACCCACACCTACACGTTGGCGGCGGGTGTCGGCTTCTCGCAGGGCTTCGCGAAATGTGGGAACGACTGCCATCGGCACGAGGAACCGCACAACGAGTTCGTCATCGAGGACCGGGACTCGGTCACCGGCATCACGACGGTCGTCATGACGTGCTCGAGCCTGTCGCACTCCGAGCTCGTCGTGTGCCTCGACGGGTCCAACCTGCCGGTCTGCTGATAGTCGGACGTCCTGCCGCTCGTCGCATCGGGCCGTACGCGGTACTAGGGCAGCACTTCGCCGTCACGGTCGACGACACGGCGATCGCCGGCTACCTGGAACAGGCCTTGGCGTCACTGGCCACGTCGTCGCCGCCCACGGTTCGATGGTCGGTCGTCGACCGGGCCGGAGCCGACGCAGACCACCGATTCGCAGTCTTCCGGGACGGCAGCCTGCTCTTCGGCTGTGCCGACAGGAACCACGTGGTGCCGCTGCTGCTGTGGTGGGTCAACCGGACCGTCTGCTTCGAAACCGGCCACCGTGTGATGGTGCACGCCGCAGTGGCCGCCGTCGACGGCAGAGCCGTCGTGCTCCCCGCTCCGCAGGAGTCGGGCAAGACCACGCTGGTAGCGGCGCTGGTGCAAGACGGTCTCGGCTACCTCACCGACGAGGCCGCCGCCTTCGACCCGAAAACCGGGATGGTGGACGCCTATCCCAAGTGGCTTTCCCTGAAGCCCGGGTCCTGGGCCCTGTTCCCGCACCTGCGGCCCGTCCTGCCGCCGGAGCTGGCCGGCTTCGCCGAGGACCAGTGGCACGTCGTGCCGGATGCGGTCCGGCCCGGCGCGGTGGTGCCCTCGGCGGAACCGGCATTCGTCATCGCACCCCGGTACCGACCGGGCCAGTCGACGTCGATGGAGCCCATGGGCCGCGCCGAGTCGCTCTCGATCCTGGCCGAGGAGGCGTTCAACCTCGGGCGCTTCGGGAGGGCGGGCTTCCAGGCGTTGGCCGGCGTCGTCGGTCGCAGCGAGTGCTGGCGGCTCACGACAGGTGATCTGGGCGAAGCGGTGGCCGCCGTGCGGGCTGTCACCGGCTGAGGGACCCGGGTAGCCGCTCCCCGATCGTCTACGTTCGCGTTGTGCGACAAGGCCGGTGGTTCATCTGGCTGCTGTTCGTGCTCGCCGCCGTGCTCGCCGCCGACAGCCTGCACCTCGCAGGCGGAACCGATCCCCCCGCTCCTAGGACCGGCGTGCTGGGCGAGGTGCTCACCAGGGACACGGTGGCGCCGGCGCTCACGACGGTCCCTGCCATGGTCGTCACCACGACCATCGCCGCCGCGACCACCACTGCGGCACCCCTCGTAACCGTGCCGGTGACGGTCGCCAAGCCGCCTACCACCGTGACGACGAGGGTCGCTACGACGACGACCAAAACCGCCCAGGAGGGCACCACCACGTCGACAACCACGACCGCCCCGGAGGGCACCACCACGTCGACGTGGCCGCCCTACAACCCGCCGGAGACGTTCATGCCGCCGCAGACCTAGCGTCCGCGGGACCGACAGCGTCTCAGGCGGTCAGGCGCAGGTGGTGACCGTGCAGTTGATCTTCGAGGCGTTCTTCACGCACAACTCCATCTCGATGAAGTTCAGCGTGGTGCCGATACCGTCGGTCGTCATGTAGACGCCGCTGATGGGCGTGGTGCAGGCACACGGCTTGTTGTTGCTGCTGCCACAGCGGGTGCCCGTGGGACGGGATCCGCCGGGCTGGTTGCCGGTGCAGCGGGTGCTGGCCGGGCCAGTGCCGCCCGTGTACACCTGGAACAGGGCGAGGTCGTCGGTGGTTGCCGGATCGGTGAAGGTGGAAGCAGTGGTGTAGATCTCGGCGTTGGTGCTGGAGACCCACCTGAACACCTTGCCGAACCCCTCGTTGCAGCGGGCGACGTAGCAGTCGTTCGTCGACTTGATGGCGAACTTGTACCCCGTGACGCCGTCGCCGAAGGCGATCGAGGCGCTGTTGGCGCTGCTGTCGACATCGTCGCACTTGCCGAGCAGGCCCTGGGAGATGAGGCAGTCGATCGAGTAGCGGTGCACGACACCAAAGATGTTGGGCTGCAGGCATTGGTTCTGGCACGTCTGGGAGTCGCCCGGAGCGAACTTGGCGTAGATCACCTCGCCGCCGTCGCAGGTGCAGCAGCCGGTCGACTGGCCCCACGCGGTGCCGGTCGAGAGCATCGGGGACGCCCAAACCACACCACCGACGACTGCAGAGCGCTTCAACAACTCCCGACGGGAAAGTCCGTCCATCTGTCCGCCTCCAGCCGTCCCGACCACCACTCATTGTGGCGCTCACAACGAGAATACACCACTACGAGGGCTGGAATACCAGAATCGTGACGCTAAGTGGTCGGAATGGGACAATGCGTCAGCATTGGGATGTCCCGGTCGCCAGCGGCCGCAGGAGGTGCGGAGCCGTACTCACGCCGTCGAGGAGCAGGCGGTGGCAGGAGGTCCGGCTGACGGCCCGCGCCAGGCCGTCGAACCCCGGGCCACCGAGCCGGCGCAGGTTGAACGTGAGCGACACCAGGCGCTCGAGCGCCTCCGCCCGGCCCATGGGGACGAGCGCCGTCGTCACACCCGCCACGACCTCGGGGAACACGAACGCCACCGGCCGCGCCGGCGCCGGCGGACCGGACCCCCCGCCCAGGGTGCCCGGCAAAAGCAGCCGCAGGTCCGTGACGAGCGCAGGGACGCCATCGGGCCAGCGGCGGTCGCTGCCCGGGAACAGGTCCCACGAGCCCTCCTCCAAGGCGAGCGGCCGGGGATAGGGGCGCACGACGTCGCGACGGAGGTCCAGATCGGCGACCTCGTCGGACAGGTAGTCCCACCCCGCCAGCGCGAGAGCGGTCACGAGGGTCGTCTTCCCCGCCCCCGACCGCCCCGGCAGGATGACGGCCCGCCCGTCGAGGCTGGCGACGGCGGCGTGGACGTGGACGTCCGGCGAGGGCGCGTTCAGTGCGATGGCGTTCAGCAGCCACACGAGTGATCGGGCCAACCCGGCCACCGACCCGGCCCAGAGGGAACGTTCGCCGTCCTGGTACGCGGCCCACCTACCGTCCACCTCCACCAGGTCGAGGGCGATGCCGGGCTCCGTAGCGGTGGGGAAGGCGGCCACGAACGCCTCGAGGAACCGACCGAGGGAGGCGTCCTGGCAGCGGATCCTCACCCGGGCGTCGAGCAGGCGGACCGGCCCGACGGCGGTGGCGTAGCGCACCGCGTCGAGCACCCGCCGCTCGATCCGCACCGCAGGCCCGCCGTCGGGCGCCGGGGGCAGGTCGGCGGGCGCCCGGACGGTCATCGAGGAGGAGAGCGGTCCAGCACGGCGTCGACCATCGCCAGCGTGTAGCCGGGGAACATCGACGTCGCCCGCACGGTGGTGAAGAAGCGGGCCACAGTGGTCACGAGGTCCTGGTCGGGGGCCGTGATGCCGTCGACGATGTCGAGGATGGCGGCCCGGGTGGCGGCGGCGCGCGAGACGGGCCCCCACTCGCCGCCGTTGTCGATGAAGACCCAGCGCTCGACCGGGTAGCGCCCGACGGCGACGGTGGGCTCGGCTCGGCGCCGGAGGACGCCGGCGGTTGCGTCGGCCAGGGCGCCCGCATCGGCCTCCACGAAGTCGGGCACCACCAGCTGGGCCGACGCGAAGTCGACGAGGGCGCGGGGCGTGTCCACCGCCACGTAGCCGGCGGCCCGGAGTTGGCGGTCGACGATGCGCAGGTCGTCCTTGAACCGGGACGGCAGCAGCACGGCGCGCCCGTCCCGCACATAGGGGAGCGACGTCACCCACACCAGGCCTGGCAGCGGCGGCAGGTGGGCGCCGAGGTGATCGCTGAGCGAGCGGAGAATGCGGTCGGGGTCGAACGACCTGGCCGCCACGCAGCCCCCCCAGAACAGCAGGTGGGCGTCGTCGCGCCTGGGACTGAACTGGACGGAGAAGTTGCGCGGCGCCTGCGGGTCGTCCACCACCCGGTCGCGGAAGGCACGCGCCAGCGCCAGCGCGGCGGCTTCGGTGTTGGTCCTGATCCCCGCCCGGACGGTTCCGAGCTCCACGGCGCACGAGTCCACCCACACGAGGTGTTCGACGGTCTGGCCTCAGGGGGCGGGCGGGTTGGCGAGGTAGTCGGGACGCCAGAGGCCCTCGGCCTCGTCCGAGCCGGCGGTCGCGTCCTGCGACCGTGCTGCGCCCACCAGCTGGTGGGCGGGCGGCTCCGCGCCGTCGAGCAGGGCGGCGTCTTCGAGGGAGCGGACCAGGGCGTCCAGGTCGGCCCGCACGGTGGTGGCCGGGATCTCGAAGGCGTCGGCCAGGTCCCCGACCAGCTCCTCGACGGTGACCTCGCCGTCGAGGACGCTCCAGATCACCGAGGCCACGGGATCCAGCAGGTGCAGCCGGTCGGTGCGAGGATCGAGCAGCAGCAGCTCGCCGTCCACGTCCGTCGTCCGCAGGCCGCCGGCCGGCCGGGGGACGAAGGCGCCGTCCACCGGCTCCCGCTCCACCGGCCCGTGCACGTGCCCGCCGGGGCCGTGGTCGTGGTCGTCGTGGTGATCCTGGGCCACGGAATCTCCCATCGGGGTGGACAGGCTACGTCGAGCCATCTGTGTGTTCGGACACCAGCCCCAGTTCCAGGAGCCGGACGACCAGAGCGTCCACATCGGCACGGACCGCCGCCAGGGACACCCCGAACACGTCCGCCAGGTCGGCAGCCAGCTCACCGGTCGTGGTCACGCCGTCGAACGAGCCCCAGATGAGCGAGCCGATCCGGTCCAGGCGGACCAGCCGGCCGGTCGCCGGGTCCCACACCACCCGCTCGCCGTCGAGCTCGGCGTCCCCGAGCCCTGGCTTCACCTTCCAGACCGGTCCTGAGCTGTCGGGCGGTTCACGCACGGCGATCTCCCGGTCGGATGGAGCGGTGGCGGCGGGCCACCTCGCGCAGGCCCGTGCCCCATTCGGCCGGCCGCCCCGCCTGCCTCCGGGCCGCCACGTAGGCGCCGTCGGGTGCGAGCAGGGCGCGAAGGTACCGCGCCCGGTCGATGCCCCGCACCCCGAGCGCACCGGAGAGCAGCTCGAGGGTGTTCGAACCGCCCTGGGCCCGGTAGGCCCGCAGAGAGAGGCGCTCCCACCGGCTCGCCACGGCGGCGTCCGCGAACGCGGCGGCGGCCTCCCCGACCCGGGCCCCCAACGAGGACCTGCACGCGGCGACGGCTGCGGCGACGACGGCCGCTCCCCTGCCGGGCGGCAGGAGGGCGCTCAGCCGCTCGGGCCGGAGCCGGTGCGACGTCGAGATGCGCACCACATCGCGCAGCGCCACCAGGCGCGGGTGGTCGTCGCCCAGCATGGCGTTGAGGCACGCATGCGCGAAGCGGCCCTCGGCGTCGAGTGCCTCCAGCGTGGTGCCGCCCAGCTCGAACGTCGCCGTCGACGCCCACAACGTCGCCAGGTCGATACGGAGCCCGAACGACCCGAGCGCGAGCGTGCGGTGGAGATCGACCTCGGGACGGCGGGGATGAGCGAGCGGGACCTCCTTGCCGAAGCGACGGTCGAATCCACGACTGCGCTCCGGAAGGTCGCGCACATAGCCGATGGAGGCCAGCGCGGCGAGGGCGCCGGACATGGCCTGGCTGCGCACGAGCAGGTCGAGGTCGGCGTAGTGGCGAAGGGCCGGGTCCGGCTCGTCGAGGCGCGCCACCGCCGGCCCCTTCAGGACGACGAACGCCACGCCGGCCCGTCCGAGGCAGTCGGCGACCACGAGCAGCGCACGCTCCAGGAGCAGCGTCCCCCGGATGAACTGGGCCGCCGCATCCTCGGCGTCGTCGGCCTGCGCCCGGGTGGCCGGCACGACCCCGTCGGCCACCGCCCGGTCGAGCAGCCCGCTCATGCGCTCTTTCGACACGGCGGCCGAGAGCGATCGCCACTGACGGTCCTCCAGGGCCCGGAGCGGGCTCCTGTCCCCGGTGCCCGGGAGGCCGTGGGCGGCGACGGCGAGCAGGGCAGTGCGCACGTCGGCCTCCAGCCCGGGCGCAGGCATCGGAGGGGCCCGCCTCACACGGGGACCACCAGGCCGGCCGCCACCATGGCGGCCACGAACTCGCCCACGTCGGCCCGTATGGCGTCGGCCGACTGGTCGAAGACGGCGGCCAGGTCCTCCACCAGCTCGTCGAGCGACACGTCGTCGTCGAACGCCTCCCACACCAGGGCAGGTATGTCGCGGAGCTCCACGACGGCGGCCCCCTCGCCTGGGCTCACGAGGACCCGCCCGCTCGTGCGATGCCACAGTGCATCCTTCGAGCGTCGGTATCTCCCTGTCGTCACCGCCACGTCCCTGCAGCGCGTCGACCCGGCACGTGCGGCCCCGGGCTCCTGCCGGCCGGGTGCACCGGCATGGCCACGCTACCTGCGCCGCCGGACCGCTCCGTCGTCGATCCCACCATGCCGGGCCGGGCCACACTGCCGGAGCAGCTCAGTCCTCGCCCTGGGGCTCCTCGCCCTGCTTCTCTTCGCGCGCCCGACGGTCCTTCAGCCGGCCTGCCGCGATGCCCACCCTGGCCACGTAGGTGAGGACCCGCTCGCGGGCCTCGTCGGCCTCGCCGGACAGGCCTTCCAGCTTCTCCAGCTTCCAGTGGCGCAGGACGAGCGGGACGAGGATGTGGTCGTGGTGCTGGACGAAGTCGTAGATGCCGACCTTGGCGATGCGGCGGGCGTGGGTCGGGAAGTCGGCGATGCCGGTGCCCGGCATGTCGAAGCCCCGCACCTGGCGGTCGATGGCCAGCACCACCATGGACGGGTCGACCTCGAGGGCGGCGTCGGTGATGCCCCGGTAGAACAGGTAGTGCAGGTTCTCGTCGGCCGCCACCCGGGCCATGACCTCGTAGCCGGCCCGGTCGGTGAGCAGCTTGCCGGTGTTGAGATGGGCGATGCGGGTGGCCAGCTCCTGCATGGTGACGTAGGTCATGGTGTCGGCCGGGTTCTGGGGCTCGGGGGTGATGCCGCCGGACACCTGGCGCATGCGGGCCCGCTCGAGCTCGGTGGCGTCGAGCGCGCGCGTGACGGTGAGGTAGTCGCGGATCACGATGGCGTGGCGACCCTCCTCGGCCGTCCACCGCCGGGCCCACTCACCCCAGGCGCCGTCCCCGAAGACGTTCTGGATCGTGTGGTAGTAGTACGGCAGGTTGTCCTCGGTGAGCAGGTTGAGGAACAGCGCGCTGCGCACGCCCTCGGGCACCGGGTACTCCACCGGGTCCCACACCTCGTCGGGCTCGAAGTCCCTGCCCTTGCTCCAGGGCACCATCTCGTGCGGGAACCACTCCTTGGCCCGGGCCAGATGCTTGTCCAGCAGGCGGGCGACGGTCGGTTCGAGCTCCTCCAGGAGCGCGCGATCCTCCATGGACCTCCAGCCTACCTACCGGTAGGTAGGGACGCCAAACCGGGGCTATCGGTAGTCACGGCGGAGGAGTAAAGTTGACTCGCTAGGTCAACAATCGGGTTGGACGCCCAGCCCAAGACACCGGAGGTATTCCATGGCCCTGCAACTCGGCGACGCCGCCCCCGACTTCACGGCGGAGACCACCGACGGCAAGATCAACCTGTACGAGTACCTGGCCGACGGCTGGGGTGTCCTGTTCTCCCACCCCCGGGATTTCACGCCGGTCTGCACCACCGAGCTCGGCGCGGTGGCCAAGCTGAAGGACGAGTGGGACAAGCGCAACACCAAGGTGATCGGCCTCAGCGTCGACCCCATCGAGGACCACGAGCGGTGGATGGACGACATCGAGGAGACCCAGGGCGCCCGGGTCAACTTCCCCATGATCGGCGACGCCGACCGCACGGTGGCTGACCTCTACGGGATGATCCACCCCAACGCCAACGATACCCAGACCGTCCGCTCGGTGTTCGTGATCGGCCCCGACAAGAACGTGAAGCTCACCCTCACCTACCCGGCCAGCACGGGCCGCAACTTCGACGAGATCCTGCGGGTGATCGACTCCCTCCAGCTCACGGCCAAGTACTCGGTGTCGACCCCGGTCAACTGGAAGGACGGCGACGACGTCATCATCGCCCCCGCCATCTCCGACGAGGACGCCAAGGTGAAGTTCCCCAAGGGCTTCGAGACCAAGAAGCCCTACCTGAGGATCACCCCGCAACCGAACAAGTAGTTCAGTTCGGAACCGGAGGTTCCCCACTGAGTTGACGGTGCTGCGGACGGCCGGCGGAGCCGGCCGTCCTCGCTCGTTCGTCTCCGGCCGCCGACTCCTTGGCGCGCCGCCAGGCCGGCGGTCGGGCGGGTTGGGGCACACTGGCCGGCATGGGTGCTGCTGTGGTCGTGGATGCGGTGCGGACGGCGGGGGGGAAGCGGAACGGGTCGTTGCGGGGGTGGCACGCGGCCGATCTGGCCGCCGAAGTGCTGGCGGCGCTCGTCCGGCGCAACGACCTCGACCCGGCGATCGTGGACGACGTGATCCTCGGGTGCGTGATGCAGGTGGGCGAGCAGGGCTTGAACGTGGCCCGCAACGCCGTGCTGGCGGCCGGCTTCCCCGAGTCGGTGCCCGGCGTGACCGTAGACCGGCAGTGCGGCAGCTCCCAGCAGGCCGTGCACTTCGCCGCCCAGGGCGTGATGGCGGGCGCCTACGACGTGGTGATCGCCGGCGGCGTGGAGTGCATGAGCCGGGTGCCCATGGGGGCGTCGATGCAGGTGGGGGGCATGCCGTTCGGTCCGGCCGTGTTCGCCCGCTACCACGAAGCCGGCGGCCTTGTACCGCAGGGGATCTCGGCCGAGATCATCGCCGACCGATGGGGCCTGTCCCGCGAGGACCTCGATGCCTATGGCGCCCGCTCCCAGCAGCGTGCGGCGACGGCACGGGGGGCCGGGCACTTCACCGATGAGATCGTCCCCGTGGCGGTACGGGACGACAACGGGCACGACACCGGCATGGTCTTCGACGCCGACGAGGGCATCCGCCCCGATACCACCGTCGAGGTGCTGGCCGGCCTGAAGCCGTCGTTCAAGCCCGACGGCGGGATGGTGACGGCGGGCAACTCGTCGCAGATCACCGACGGGGCGGCCGCCGTCCTCATCATGAGCGAGGAGCGGTGCGCCTCCCTCGGCCTCGTCCCCCGCGCCCGCTTCTGCTCGTTCGCCCTGGCCGGCGTCGACCCCGTCACCATGCTCACCGCCCCCATCCCGGCGACCGCCAAGGTCCTCGAGCGGGCCAAGCTGGGACTCCACGACATCGACGCCTTCGAGATCAACGAGGCCTTCGCCTCGGTGGTGCTGGCGTGGGCGCGCGACGTCGGTCCGGACATGGACAGGGTCAACCCCAACGGCGGCGCCATCGCCCTCGGCCACCCCCTCGGCGCCTCCGGCGCCAAGCTCCTGGCCACCCTCCTCAACCAGCTCGAGCGCACCGGTGGCCGCTACGGCCTCCAGGTCATGTGCGAGGGAGGCGGCCTGGCCAACGCCCTCGTCCTCGAGCGCCTGAACCGTGCGCTCCCGAGTAAATAGGGTGTCGTTTTGACACCCTATTTACTCGAAGCCGGCTATTTGTACGCCGCCGCCTGGATGCCGTAGAGCTCGGCGTACTGGCCGCCGCGGGCCATGAGGTCGGCGTGGGTGCCGACCTCGGCCACACGTGACCCGTCGAGCACGACGATGAGGTCGGCCATGCGGACGGTGGAGAAGCGGTGCGACACGAGGATGGTGATGCGGCCCGTGCGGGCGGCGGCGGCATCCTCCTCGGCCACCGACTCGGCCAGCGCCGGGTCGGCGGCGCCCCGCCGGGCGGCTGCCGCATAGCGCTCGAAAAGGGCGTGTTCGGTCTCGGCGTCGAGGGCGGCGGTGGGCTCGTCGAGCACCAGCACGAGGGGGTCGTCGCGCATGAAGCCGCGGGCGAGCGCCAGCTTCTGCCACTGGCCGAACGACACCTCCACCCCGTCCGGCCACGTGGGGCCGAGTTGCGTCTCCAGGCCGGCGGGGAGGTGGGCGACCACGTCGTCGGCGCCGGCCCGGCCGACGGCAGCGGCCACGGCCCCGACGTCGTCCACATGGGGCTCGTCGCCCAGGCCCACCGTCTGGCGGGCGGGGAGCTCGAAGCGGAAGAAGTCCTGGAAGGCGCCGGCCAGGCGTGCCCGCCAGTCGCCGGCCGACATGCGCCCGAGTGGCTCGCCGTCGACCAGGATGCGCCCCGATGTGGGCTCGTACAGCTTGCACAACAGTTTCACCAGGGTGGACTTGCCGGCCCCGTTCTCTCCCACAACGGCAACCACGGCGCCGGCCGGCAGGTCCACCGAGACGTCGTCGAGCACCAAGGTGTCGGTGCCGGGATAGGCGAAGGACACGTGGTCGAAGGCGATGCCCGTCGCCAGCCGCGACGGGACCGGGACGTCGGCGGCCGCCTCCAGCGACGCGGCGTAGTCCTCCAGCCAGGCCATGCGCCGGGAGCCGTCGAGCCAGATGCCGCGGAGGAACCCGATCTCGCCCACGGTGGCGCCGATGTACGACGACAGCCGGGAGCCGGCGGCGAGGATCAGCAGGACGTCGCCCGGAGGCGAGTCGAGGCCCGACGCCACGAACACCACCGCCCCCACGTAGGCGAGGCCGAAGGTGGCCCACGCCAGGGCGTGCCACACGGCGCTGCCCCACCGGGCGGACGATACCGGCCCGTACCAGCGCTCCCACGCCTCCCGCCGCCCGTCGTGCAGTCGATCGCCGATGCCGGTGACCCGCACCTCCTTTCCGGGCGGGGCGGTGGTGGCGGTGAGGAAGAGATGCTTGGCCAGCCGCTCGGACTGGGCGCCCTTCTCCTGGGCGGCCCGCTCCACCGCCGGCCGCCACGACGACGTGGCCACCGTGGGCAGCGCGAACACGGCCAGCAGGGCCAGGGCCGGGTGGATGGAAACGAGCAGGGCGACGGTGACCCCGAGGCGCAGGATCCACCCGCACGTGGAGAACACCGACATGTACATGTGGTCGAGCACGAACACGTGGTCGCGCAGCAGGGAGATGCGGTCGAGGTAGGCGGGCCGCTCCTGGTGGGCGATGGTGACCACCGATGCCTGGAGCCGGGCCACATGCGACTCCAACGCGATGGTGACCTTGTCGCGGAAGTGGCGTTGGACCCGGGTGCTCACCGTGCGCAGGAACCACGTGGCCGTAGCCGACAACCCGAGGCCGATGGCGGCGACACGCAGCAGGCCCTGGTCGTGCTCGAGCACGCCCTCGCCCAGGAACTTGAGCCACAGCGCCATGAGCGCGTCCGGCAGCGCCGCCAGCAGGGCCAGCAGGAAAGCGGAGGCCAGCAGCCCGGGCTCGTGCTGGTAGCCGAGCTTCATGGCCCGCCACATCGACGACAGGGCGGGTGGCAGCTCGCCGGCCGGGTCAGGCCCGGCTGACGGGAAGCCGTGGCTAGCCGAGGGCTTCATACGCCACCCCCTCGCCCTCGCCGGCCTCGAAGCGCTGGGCCTGGAGGTTGAACATGGTGGCATAGCGCCCGCTGCGCGCCAGCAGTTCCTCGTGGGTGCCGAGCTCCACCACCCGGCCGTGCTCGAGCACACAGATGCGGTCGGCATGGCGGACGGTGGAGAAGCGGTGGGAGATCAAGACGGTGGTGGCGCCCCGCGTGGCGGCCAGGATCCGCTCGAAGATTTCGGACTCCCCCCGCACATCGAGCTGGGCCGTCGGCTCGTCGAGCAGCACCAGGCCGGCGCCCTGGTGCAGGGCGCACAGGGCCCGGGCCAGGGCGATGCGCTGCCACTGCCCGCCGGACAGGTCGGTGCCGCCCTCGTAGCCCTTGTGCAGGGGTGTGTCGAGGGCGGCCAGGTCGGACGCCCCCGCCTCGGCCAGGGCGGCGAGGATCACCTCGTCGGGCGCGCCGCCCGGCGCCACGTTGTCCCGCAGCGACAGCTCGAAGCGGATGAAGTCCTGGAAGACGGCGGTGACGCGCGAACGCCAGTCGTCCACTGCCATGGACCGCAGGTCGACGCCGTCGACCTCGATGGCGCCGGCCTGGGGGTCGTAGAGGCGGCACAGCAGCTTGGCCAGGGTGGTCTTGCCGGCGCCGTTCTGGCCGACGATGGCGAGCGAGGTGCCGGCCGGGATGACGAGGTCGAACCCGTCGAGCACACGTTCGCCGCCCTGCGGGTAGGCGAAGGTGACGTCCCGGAAGCGGACCTCGCGGGCCGGCGTGCCGACGGCGGGGACGGGCCGGTCGGGCGGCGGGGCCAGCGCCCCCTTGGTCCCCATGGCCTCCTGCAGACGCAACACGGCGGCGACGGGCGCGGCGGCGCCGTCCATGGCCCAGTTGATGCCGCCGAAGGCGATGGCGCTGGTGCCCACCGCCACCTGGGCATACACGACCAGCTGGTCGAGTTCGAGGCGACCACCGTTGACGGCCGCGGCCAGCGCTGCGAACACGACGACGTTGGCGCCGCCGACCAGCAGCAGGCTCCAGATCACTGGGCGCTGGCGCAGCCGGGTGGCCCGGTACTGGAGGTCGAACAGCTGCCGGCGACGGGTGATGAAGCGGTCGACCGTCCAGCCGGCCAGGCCGAACAGGCGCAGCTCCTTGGCCGCCGGCGGGTCGACGGCGAGACGGTAGGCGTACTCGGCGTGGCGCTGGGCCTCGCGGACCTCGTCGGTGTTGCGGTCCCGCCACACCGAGCTCTCCCGCAGCAGCCAGTGGGTCGACAGCCACGCCCCGCCCAGCACCAGCGGCGCCCACCAGGTGAAGCCGAACAGCACCAGCGCCGAGGCGAAGCCCCCGATCGCCTCCACCAGGCCGCCGGCGATGAAGTCCATGTTCATCCACATGGGCGGGCCGGTCATCCCGTAGTCGAACTCGCGGGCGGTGGTGAGGTCGGAGCTCAGCTCGGGGTCCTCGAGGTGGCCCATGCCGGGCGGGCGCACGCACGCCTCGGACAGCCGGTCGTACAACCATGCCGAGGTCCGGTTGCCCAGGTTGGCGCTGAGCGCCTGGTGGATCGGCGCCAGCACCTGGAGCAGCACGAACACCGTGCCCATGAGGGAGAGGGGGACGGCCAGGTCGTCGCCCCGCTGCACCGCGCCGATGAGGACCCCCATGGTGACGGCGAAACCGGCCGGCAGGAGGCCGCGCAGGACGAGCGCCGCCCACCACGCCGTCGCCAATTTCCGATCGGCCCTCGGGAGGGCGGCGAAGAACTTCCACTCCTTCCGTTCCCGCAGGCGAGTGAGCATCGTCGCAACGTTGGCACATCCGCCCGGGATCAGGTCCGGCGCCGGTCCCACACGTGTCAAGCTAGGTGTGGCGAACCCAGCGACGGATGGGAGAAGGCTGATGGTCGAGCGTGCGCCGGACGGGATGCGTCGTTTCACGATGCGCCGGGAGTTCGACGTCTCGGGCGTATCCGGCACCGGCATCGTCCTCGAGGGGGTGCACTTCTCCACCGGCGTGGTGGTCATCCATTGGCTGACCCCGCCGCCGCGGGGCTCGATCAGCGTGTTCGACGACCTCGAGCAGTTCCTCTCCATCCACGTACGCCCACACCCGGACAACCGCACCGTCCTGCGGTGGGAGGATGGGGACGAGATGGTGAGCCAGGCCGCCGGCGCCGTGATCGACGTGACGGAGCCGGAGGCGGCGGACGCTGCCGACGAGACCCCGCCCGTCGGCGCCCCGGCCAGCTAGGCGCCGCAGGCACGCAAGCAGGGCCACGCCGCGGACCAACCCCACCGGACGGACCCAGCGCCGCCCGAACGGACTCATACTGAGGGTTCGACGACCGCCACGCGATTCCTCCCGACAGAGGCGCAGCGGAAACAACGCCCCCGGGACGACCGCTGCTTGCAGCATCCTGAGGGGATGGGTGCACCGGTTACCGACGAAGCGGCGATGCTCCTGGCCCTGGAGGAGGCGGCGCTGGCGCCGCTGCACGGCGATGTTCCCGTGGGGGCGGTGGCACTGGTGGACGGCGTAGTGGTCGCCCGCCGGCACAACGAGCGGGAGCTGCGGACCGACCCCACCGCCCACGCCGAGCTGCTGGCCATACGCGACGTCGCCGCCCACCTCGGGTCCTGGCGGCTGGGCGCCGTCACCGTCGTGGTGACGCTCGAGCCGTGCCCCATGTGCGCCGGCGCGCTGGTGGCCGGCCGGGTGGCACGCGTCGTGTTCGGGGCCGCCGATCCGAAGGCCGGTGCGTGCGGCTCCCTCTACAACCTGTGCGCCGACCCCCGCCTCAACCACGAGGTGGTGGTGACGCCCGGCATACTCGGTGGCCCCGCCGCCACCATGCTCACCGACTTCTTCGCCTCACGGCGCCCGTAGCGCCCGGGAACGGCAGTGGCCCTGCCTCGCGGTGGGGCCGTTGCCGGCGGTTGGCGGGCAGCCTCCGTGCTGCCCCCTCGCCACGCCAGCGCCGCAGTACCGCCGACGCGGGACATCTGGATCCGCAGGCGCGCCTCGGGCAAAGGTGCAAGGATTCGTCCGCACCTAGGAAACGAAGTACCCGCAGGCGGAAGTGGCCACGAGCGGTGCGGGACGCGGCTGGGGTGCTGCCGCGACTCCGACCACGCCGCGCTCGACGTGCATGACAAGGCATCCGAGACAAGGAGCTGGCATTGAAGACCGACCCTGACACTGGTGCGGGCGTGACGTACGACCCTGCCCTCACGCCCCGACCCGGCGGCGGGCGGACCGCCGCGCTGGCGGCTGCCGCCGGTCTCGGCCTGGTGCTCGTGGGAATCGGGGTCGCGGTGAGTTCGGGCGACGACGGCCCGCCCCGCATGGAGGTGTCGGCCGGCACCAACCGCGTCGTCGTCGCCTCTACCGCCGACGACCTCGCCGCCTACAACTCGCCGGCGGTGGTGGTCTCGCCCGCTGATCCTCACACGGTCGTCGTGGCGGCCCGGGTCGACCGGCCGCAGCTGGCGGTAACCGTGCGCCACTCCGACGACGCAGGCGAGTCCTGGACGGCCACCGACGTGCCCCTGCCGGCGGGCGAGGTCCGGGCCTACGCCCCCGACCTCTCCTTCGACGCCGAGGGCGGGCTGTACGCCGTCTTCACCACCATGGCCGAAGCGACGAACAACCCCACCGGGGTGTGGCTGGCCAAGTCCGACGACGGCGGAGCCAGCTTCGAGACGCCGTCAAAGGTCGCCGGGCCCTACGCCTACCAGCCCCGCGTGCTGGTGAACGGCGCCAACGTCCACGTGACCTTCGTGCAGGCTTCGGCATCCGTCGAGGGCGTCGTCAACGGCTTCGGCCCGCCGCCCAACCCGGTGGTGCTGGCCACGTCCGGCGACGGCGGCAAGACCTTCGCCGAGGCCGTCAACGTCTCCGGCACGTCCCGGGAACGGGTCGGGGCGGCCACCCCGTTCTTTGGTATCCAGGGCGAGCTGATGGTGCTGTTCGAGGACTTCGGCGACGACACTGCGGACTTCGCGGGCGAGAGCACGGCGCCCGCCTACGCCGGCGACTTCGAGCTCGTCGTGTCCCGGTTGACCGACGGCAAGTTCGAGGAGGTCTCGGTGGTCGACCAGGCCGTCAAGGCCACCGACCGCTTCAACCCCTACACCCCGATTTTCCCCTCGGTGGCCGTGGCCCCCGAGGGCGAGGCACCGCGCGGCGACGCCATGTACGTGGCGTGGGCCGACGGCGACAACGGTGACTGGGACGTCGTCGTTCGCCGTTCGAGCGACGGCGGCGCCACCTGGGGCAACCGGGTGACGGTGAACTCGCCCGAAGCCGCCGGCAGCCACCAGTACCTGCCGGCCGTGTCGGTGGCGATCAACGGGCGGGTCGACGTGGCCTACCTCGATCGCTCCGAGGGCGGGGACGACAACACGTTCGCCGCTGCCGCTCTGGCCACCAGCTTCGACGCCGGCACCACCTGGCGTGCCGTCACCGTGTCGGACAAGTTCTTCGACTCCCGCGTGGGCCCGCAGGGGACCAATGCGGAGACGGCGGAGTTCGGCAGCCGCATCGGCGTCGTCTCCCAGAAGGAGCGGGCCTTCGTCGTGTGGACCGACAGCCGTGCGGGCAATGAGGGCACAGGGAGACAGGAGATCTACTTCGCCCCGGTTCGCATCGCCCCAGAGCGGAAGTAGGGGTCGGAACGCGTCATCCGAGCGGAGGAGCATGCCTCTTGGTGGAACGCACGAGTGGGCATCGGCACATCGCCGCTGCGGCCGTGGCCGTCGCCACGATCATCGCCGACCTGGTGGGCAGCTCCCCGGTCGGGGCCCGGTCGCCCGGTGCTCGCTCGCCGCCGGCCTGGCCCTTGCGACCGTGCTCGGGGGCCAGGCACGGCCGGCGACGGCCGGGCCCGACGCCCGCGTCACGGTGACGGCACCGCCATGCGGGGTCCGCGCGGCGGGGGTTGACGGGCAGATCGCCCTCTACACCACAGTGCAGCCGTCACTCGCCGGCGCCGCCACCGCAGCGCTCGACCGGGCGGGGGCGACGGCCGTGATCGCACGGGCCGGCGGCGTGGTGAGCTTCGTGGCCTCCCGCCCGGCTGCCGAAGCCGCCCTCGCCGTGGTCGACCCCGGCACGGCGGTGAGCGACGACTGCCGAGGCACCCGGCACGAAGTGCCGAACGACCCCGGCTACACGTCGCAGTGGGCGCTGCCTGCCGTACGGGCGCCCGGCGCCTGGGACCGCACCCACGGCTCGGCCGGCGTGGTGGTGGCCGTGATCGACTCGGGGGTCGACGGCACCCATCCCGACCTGGCCGGCAAGCTGGTCCCCGGCTTCGACGCGGTGAACAACGCGGCGTTGCCGCCCGGCAACAGCGACCGGGCAGGGCACGGCACGGCGGTGGCGGGCGTCATCGCCGCCATCCCCGACAACGGCGGCGGCGTGGCCGGCCTCGGGTGGGACACGCGGGTGGTGGCCGTCAAGGACGGCGACACCAACCCGCTGCGCAGCGCCACGGTGGCGGGGATCCGGTGGGCGGCCGACAACGGCTTCCGCATCATCAACATCAGCTCCGGCTACCTGACGCCCGACGCCAATGAGACTGCGGCGGTGGCCTACGCCCGGTCGAAGGGGGCGGTGGTGGTGGCGTCGGGCGGCGACACCTTCGGCGACGGCAACCCGGCCAACTACCCGGCGAGCGTCGACGGCGTCTTCGGCGTGGGCGCCACCGGCTTCGACGGCACCCGGGCCGGGTACTCCAACGCCGGCAGCGCCATCGACCTGGTGGCGCCGGGCGGCAGCGGCGACGGCCTTCTGACCCACGACATCCACGTCCTGGCGCCGAACGGCGGCACCACCTTCAAGTCCGGCACCAGCTTCTCGTCGCCCCTCGTGGCCGCCGCCGCCGCCCTCGTGCTGGCCGCCCGGCCGGGGTCGACGTCGGCCGACGCCCTCGACGTCCTCCAGTCCACGGCCGTCGACCTCGGCCCTGCGGGCCCTGACCGGGAGTACGGCGCCGGCCTGCTCGACATCGACGCCGCCCTGGCCGCCGTCGGGGTGGTGGTGCGGGTGGGGGCCCCGGTGGCCGGCTACCGGCTGGCGGCGTCCGATGGCGGCATCTTCTCGTTCGGCGACACCCCGTTCCTCGGGTCCGCCGGCGCATTTGCGCTGGCCCGGCCCATCGTGGGAATGGCAACCACGCCGTCCGGCAAGGGGTATTGGCTGGTGGCGTCGGACGGGGGGATCTTCGCCTTCGGTGACGCTCAGTTCCTGGGGTCCACAGGCGCCTTGAGCCTGGCCCGGCCCATCGTGGGAATGGCAACCACGCCGTCCGGCAAGGGGTATTGGCTGGTGGCGTCGGACGGGGGGATCTTCGCCTTCGGTGACGCTCAGTTCCTGGGGTCCACAGGCGCCCTCGCCCTCACCAGGCCGATCGTGGGCATGGCCACTACCCGCTCGGGCAGGGGGTACTGGTTGGTGGCGTCGGACGGGGGGATCTTCGCCTTCGGTGACGCTCAGTTCCTGGGGTCCACAGGCGCCTTGCGCCTGGCCCGGCCCATCGTGGGCATGGCCGCCTCGTCCTCGGGCAAGGGGTACTGGCTGGTGGCGTCGGACGGGGGGATCTTCGCCTACGGCGACGCCCGCTTCTTCGGGTCAACCGGCGCCATCACCCTTGCCCGGCCCATCGTGGGCATGGCGGCAACCCCGTCGGGTGCGGGCTACTGGCTGGTGGCGTCCGATGGCGGGATCTTCGACTTCGGCGACGCCCTCTTCCTCGGGTCCGCCGGCGCGCTGCGGCTCAACCGTCCCGTCGCCGGGATGACGATCGCCAGGTAGTCCACCCCGCACCCGTCCCCATGTACCGGCGGTCGAAATACCGCCTGTCCCGTGTAACCTTGCGCCCGTGGCCAAGACTGGTAATGACGACAAGGCATTCCTGGGCGACGACGATCACCCGGGTTTCATCGGCCGGATCAAGAACTCAGGGAAGGGCCCCCTACTCCTGCTGGTGGGGCTGCTGCTCTTCCTCGTCCTCGTCTACGTCCTCGTGCTCAACGCGCTCCGACCCCACACCCCGGGTCGTGAGATCACGATCGACGAGCTCCAGCAGAAGGTGCGTGACAAGGAGATCACCGAGGTCACGCTCCTGGCCGAGGACCACCGCCTCGTCGGCACTGACGCCGGCGGCGACTGGTGGACCGGCATCGGCCCCAACGACCTGCTGGCGCCCCAGCTGCTCACCGATTTCGTCCGTAGCGGCCTGCGCACCCGCATCGACACGCAGACCTCGAAGAACCTGCTGCGCACGGCCACCCAGTTCGTGCTGCCGGCGGCCACGTTCGCCGTCTTCTTCGTCCTGATCTTCTACATGCGCCGCCGGAACGACGGCGACAGCTCGGAATGGGCCCTGTTGGGCCGGGCCAAGGGCAGGCGCTACTCCTCGGGCGAGGACTCCAACGTCACCTTCGCCGACGTAGCCGGCCTGGAGGAGGCCATCACCGAGCTCAAGGAGGTGCGCGACTTCCTCAAGCACCCCGAGACCTTCGAGCGCCTCGGCGCCAAGCCGCCCCGCGGCATCCTGCTCCTCGGCCCTCCCGGATGCGGCAAGACCCTGCTGGCCAAGGCCGTGGCGGGCGAGGCCGGCGTGCCGTTCTTCTCGGTGTCCGCCTCCTCGTTCATGGAGATGCTGGTCGGCGTCGGCCCCTCCCGGGTGCGCGACCTGTTCCAGAAGGCCAAGGCGGCAGCCCCCTCGATCGTGTTCGTCGACGAGATCGACGCCGTCGGCCGTACCCGGTCGTCGGGCTCGATGAACCCCGAGGGCGAGTCCACCCTCAACGAGCTGCTGATCCAGCTCGACGGGTTCGACACCGCCCAGCGGGTCGTGCTCATGGCCGCCACCAACCGGGCCGACATCCTCGACTCCGCCCTCATGCGCAAGGGCCGCTTCGACCGCCAGGTCGTCATCGACGTGCCCAACAAGGCGGGCCGCCTCGCCATCTTCAAGGTCCACTCCCGGGGCAAGCCCGTCGCCGCCGATGTCGACCTCGAGCGCTTCGCCGGCCGCACCGTGGGCCTGTCCGGCGCCGACATCGCGGCCGTGATGAACGAGGCGGCCACCCTCGCCGCCCGCCGCCGCCTCAACTCGATCGGCAACAAGGAGATCTCCGAGGGCATCGACCGGGTCATCTCCGGCGCCGAACTGCACTCGCACATCCTCAGCCCCGACGAGAAGCGCCGGGTGGCCTACCACGAGGCCGGCCACACCCTGGTGGGCTGGGTCCTCAACTCGGCCGTCACGGTGGAGAAGGTGTCCATCGTGGCCAGGGGCCACGCCCTGGGGCTCACCTGGAGCCTCCCCATCGAGGACCGCCGGCTCAAGACGCGCTCCCAGATGGAGGAGGAGATCACGGCCGCCCTGGCCGGCCTCGCCGCCGAGATGGTGGTCTACGACGACCCCTCGGGCGGCTCGCAGTCCGACCTCATCCGGGCCACCGGCCTGGCCCGCCAGATGGTCTACGACCTCGGCATGAGCGACCTCGGCCCGGTGTTCCTCGGGTCGCGTGAGAGCGGCTGGGGCAACGAGCACTCCGACCACGTCACCGAGAGGGCCGACCGCGAGGTCAGCCGCATCCTCGACGACGCCAACCAGCGTGCCCGCACCGTCCTCAGCGCCTACCGCTCCCACCTCGACCGCCTGGTCGACCTGCTGGTGGCCCAGGAGACGCTCGAATACGTCGACCTCGAGCAGGCGCTGGGCGACCTGCCCAAGGGCCTGCCGTCGGGCGAAGACCTGGCCGCCGAGGGCCGCCGCACCCGCGCCAGCCGCAACTGATCACCAGCAGTCCGGTGGCCCCGGGGTCGCCGGGCGTCGTCGCGTCCGGGCGGGTCGGCGAACCGGCGCCAAGTCGGGCTTTCGGGCGCAACGCTGCGGTTCTACGCTGTCATCGTGACCGACATCCTGACAACGCCACCGACGGTCGACGAACAAGCCCCTGCCCCGGGCTGCGGGTGCTGCAAGCCGCCGGAACCGCCCAGTGTGGACGACCAGATCGCCGCCCTCGAGGCCCGCCAGGCCTCGGTGGAGCTCCGCCTGCGGGGTCTGCAGGAGCGCTGACCCTCACATGGTGAAGCTGGGCGTGGTGGGTAAGGGCGGCACGGGCAAGACCACCACCTCGGCGCTCATCGGCATGGCCTACGTCGGGCGGGGCAAGCGGGTCGTGGCCATCGACACCGACTCCAACCCCAACCTGTCCATGAGCCTGGGCCTCGATGAGGAGGCGGCCGCCCGGGCGCCGCTCGTGCCCCGCTCGCTCAACCTCGCCCGCCACGGCGGCGTCACTCCGGCCGACCTCCTGGCGGACTACGGGGTGCCCACGCCGGCTGGCATCACCCTGCTGCACGCCATGCGGGTCGACCAGGTGGGCTCGGGCTGCAGCTGCGCCAACCATGCGTCCGTGCGCAGCGTGCTGGCCGCCGCCATCGAGGAGGAGGCCGACCTCGCCCTGGTCGACATGGAGGCCGGGCTCGAACACCTCGGCCGCTCCGGCGGCACCCTGGCCCACGCCGACATCCTGCTAATGGTGATGGAGCCGACCCGCAAGTCGGTGCTCACCGCCGCCCGCACCATGGCGCTGGCCGAGGAGCTCGGCATCCCGCGGGTGGCCGGCGTGGGCAACAAGGCCACCGCCCGCGACGGCGGCTTCTTCACCGAGGTGACGGCCGAGTACGGCGTGCCCCTGGCCGGCGTGGTGCCCTTCGACCCCGCAATCGCCATGGCCGATCGCCACGGCACCCGCCTCACCCTGGGGCCCGGCCCGGTGGCCGCTGCCATCGAGGCCATCGTCGACTTCGTGGAGTCCCGGTCGGAGCAGCGGGCCGCCCTCGAGCGCGAGCGCTACCGCATCCAGCGCCGGCTGGCGCAACTCACCGCCCTCAGGTGAAGGACGGCGCCGCGCCGCGCTGCCGCTTCTGCGGCGTTGCTGCGCATTGGGCGTGCAGCGGGCGTTGACCAGCGGCGGCGCCTGACTCCGCGTTCCGGGGTCCTCTGCCGGCGGGACTGGGCTCGAGACCCCGCCCGACTACGGGCGGCACGGCAACGCCCGGACAAACGGAGATGGGGCCCCTTGCGGGGCCCCATCTCGTCGTGCTCGATGCCGGGCGGCGTACACCGCCCGGCAGCGGTCGGATCAGCTGCCGGCAGAGAGTGCCACCACCGGCTGGTTGAGCTTCATGCCGCCGGTGGAGCCGGCGAAACGGGCGTCGCCGAAGGCGAACACGCCGCCGTCGGAGGCGGTGAGCAGATA
>JAHFUS010000024.1:47712-51493 GCA_023264975.1 Actinomycetes bacterium
CGGATCAGCTGCCGGCAGAGAGTGCCACCACCGGCTGGTTGAGCTTCATGCCGCCGGTGGAGCCGGCGAAACGGGCGTCGCCGAAGGCGAACACGCCGCCGTCGGAGGCGGTGAGCAGATAGCCGTTGCCCGAGGACGTGGCGTCCATGCCCACCACCGGCTGGGCCAGCTTGATGGCGCCGGTGGAGCCCTTGAAGGCGGCGTCGCCGAAGGCGAAGACTCCGCCGTCGCCGGCGACGGTCCAGTAGCCGTTGCCGGAAGGCGTGGGCGACATGCCCACCACCGGCCGGGCCAGCTTGATGGCGCCGGTGGAGCCCTTGAAGGCGGCGTCACCGAAGGCGAACACTCCACCGTCTGCCGCCACCAGCCAGTAGCCCCTCCCCGACGGGGTGGCCGCCATGCCTACGACCGGCTGGGCCAGCCTGGTGGCGCCGGTCGAGCCGTAGAACCTGGCGTCGCCGAAAGCGAAGACGCCGCCGTCCTTCGCCACCAGCCAATACCCGTTGCCCGACGGTGTCGGCGCCATGCCCACCATCGGTTGAGCCAGCCTGATCGCGCCGGTGGAGCCACGGAACTTTGCGTCGCCGAAGGCGAACACGCCGCCGTCAGCCGCCACGGTCCAGTACCCCAGGTTCGAGGCCGTGTTGGCCATGCCCACCATGGGCTGGGCCAGCTTGATGGCGCCGGTGGAGCCGAAGAAACCGGCCCCGCCGAAGGCGAAGATGCCACCGTCCTTGGCCACCAGGCGGTAGCCGGGGCCGGACAGGGCGGGCAATGAGCGGGCCACCACGATGCGGTCGACGTCGTTGCGGATACCGGCGGCGTTGATGGCGGCGTTGGCGGCCGCCGTGTCGGCACCGGGAACGATCAGCATGAGGCCGTTGGTCCGGGCCACACCAGAAGCGAGGAGGGCTGCGTCGAGAGGCTGGTCGCTGTCCGCCACGTGGACGATGTTCCTGGGCAGGCGGCGGGCCACCGACTCGTTCAGGATCGACGTGGTTACGCCGGCCAGATTGGCGCCCCCGAGCCGCTTGGGCCCAGGCAGCGACGCGAGCACAGCGTCGGAGACGACCGCGGAGTTGCCGATCACCAGGGCGGTGGCGATGTTGAGGGAGGCCAGCGCTTCACGGGTGGCCGTGGGGACGCTGTCGCGACCGTCCGTGAACAGGATCGGCATGCGCAGCGACGCGGCCATGCCGGCGGCGGCGAACGCTTCCTGGCTGGCCGGGTTGACAATCACGACGGCGTCGAAGGCGGGCACGCCGGCCTGCTTCTGGTCCGCCGACCGCCGGTCGATGCCGAGGGCGATGGCCTTGGCCACCTCGGCGGGTGTGCCCACGTAGCGGACGATCTCCGGCGCCGGGACGCCGGCAGAGACCAGGTTGGTGATCACCGCCGGTGTAAGGGCGCTCTCGCCCCCGATCACGTACGCCCCGATGGGCGCCATACGGGTCACTTCGGCCTTCAGCTCGGCCGTGAGTCCGGTCGCCGGCGAAGCCAGCAAGGGGCCGAGCTGGGCACGGGAGAGCACGGCGCCGGCCAAGGCGCCGAGGGCGTCGCCCTCGTTCACGATGACGGGCCTGGTGACGGCCCGGTTGGTGAAGCCGATGTTCAGTACGGCCTGGGCACCACCGGTGTAGGCGTACTTGGAGACCGCCACCGACAGGCCGGAACGGCTGCCCTCGGGCAGGCGCCGCACCGGGATGGTGTCGGGCGACCGCACGCTGGTCTTGCCGAGGTAGATGTCGACGCTCTCGTTGTCGAGGTTGCCTTCACGGGAGTCCATCCAGGCGAACATGATCTCGTCGTTGCCGAGCTCGGTGAGCGCCGGGCCCCAGCTCCAGTACTCCTGGCCGTAGTGGTCGTAGCCGATGTCGAGGTTCTGGGACTTGTCGCTGACCCGCCTGTTCGGGGCGAAGGTGGCACCGGCGTCGAGGGAGTAGGTGAAGTAGGTGTCACCCATGCGGGCCTCGCCGTTGCCGAGGTGGGAGTGCGTGGGCGAGCGGTAGCCGTGGCGGCGGTCCTGCCACACCACGTCGACCCGCCCGTCGGGACCGACCGAGACCTTGGGATGGCGCTGGGCCGGCCCGGTGGCGGTGGCGCCGGACCCGGGGGGGTCGTCGTTGAGGCGCTTGGGGGCCGACCAGCTGAGGCCGCCGTCGACCGAGCGGCTGAGCATCACGTCGACGTCCGGGTGGATGAAGTGGTCGGCACGTCCGCCAGGTGGCGGGCCTTCCATGTACGCGATGTAGAGGTTCTGGTTCCGGGCGTCGCCTGCCATCCGCGGGAAGTTGGACTGGCCGAACCGTGATTCGGCCTCGTCGATGTACCCCCGGACGGCGGTGACCTTGACCGGCGGCGCCCAGGTGACGCCGCCGTCGGTGGACCTGACCACCCGGACCTCACCCGTGACAGGGGTGAGCCCGGTGGTCGGGCCGGGGTCGAGCTGGCGGTAGGCCACCGACACGGCACCGTCGGGGCCGACGACCGGAGCGGACGGCTCGGTCCTGTTGACACAGTTCACTGCGTTTCCACACAGGGCCGCCGTGGCCGGCGGCGCCACCGTGGCACCGGTGATCTCCACCGGCAGGCTCCAATTGGCCCCGTTGTCGTTGGAGACGCTGACGGCCACACGGCCGAAGTTGGTCCCCCCCGCCGCGGTGGAGGCGGCACCGACGACCGTGTTGTACTGGGCCATCAGGTAGACCCGGTCGTTCCCGCCCGTGCCCGCTCCCGGCTGCACGGCAAGCTCCGGCGAGAAGTAGCTCGGGGCGTTCAGGTTGAGGTTCTTCATGGCTTCCACCGGCACCCAGGTCCTTCCGCCGTCGTCCGAGCGGGCGACGTGCGCCGAGCTCATCGCATTTCCCGTGTTGCCCGTGGTGGGGTTCTTGGCGGACGCGAACGTGGTGTACACCCTGTTGCCCAGACCGAAGGCGACGCTGCCCTCGAAGGCATTGGTGAACACGGTCGCCGGCGCCGGACACGAGGGATTGGTGGCAGGGCTGTCCGGGCCGGGGAAGCCGGGGGGGGCGTTGAGCTTGCCGCCCACCCAGGTGGCCCCGCCGTCGAAGGTCACGTTGGTGACGCAGTCCTGGCTGAGCACGTCGCGCTCGACCTCGACGATGTGGTTGGGGTTCGAGGGGTCCACCGCCAGGCCGGGCACGTCGCGGACCCGGCTCGAAGGGGGATTGCCGAGCCGGGTGTTCTCCCCGGTGCGGACGATGCCCGCGGTCTGGCCCTGGGCCGGCGGTGCGGCCGTGAGCACGGTCATGGTCGTGGCCGCGGCCACAGCCAGGGCAGCGATCCGCTGTCGCGTGCTGGTGGGGTGCATGAAGGGGTGATCTCCTTGACTCGGTGTGGGCACTACGTCTGCTCGGGGACGATACGAACGGGCCTGGAAAGTCGGTTCATTCAGGAGCTTCAGCCCGCCTTGCGAACGCTTCCCGCGCGCGGCGCGGTCGACGGTCCGCTCGAAACACACTTCCCCACTCGCACCTCCGGCCGCTGCCCATCCGAGGAGCGGCGCCGCCCAGACGACTTCTGGTTCTACTTCGTTTCCTGCTTCAGAACGAATCCTTGCATCTTCTCAGGACCTGCGCACGGCACCTAGCCGCCCCCGCAACCTGTCCACTGGCATGGCGAAGGGGCAGCCCGGAGGCCGCCCCTTCGCCCTACTGCCGGATGCGGTTGTCGGTTACCGACGAGCCTTGGCCGGAGCCTTGCTCTCACGACGGCCGGCCAGCACGAGGGCCGAGGCGCCGAGGGCGAGGACCAGACCGAC
>JAHFUS010000086.1 GCA_023264975.1 Actinomycetes bacterium
TCACATGATCCACATGCCCGGTCGCCACGCCAAGCTGGCGCCCGACGGAAGGTTCGAGGTCACCGGGCCCGACGGGCGGCACTGGGTCACCTACCCGCCGGGGGCGACGGCGGCGCTTTGTTGAGGGCGGGCGACGCCGGGCCGTTCGCCGGCCAAGCCGGGTGGGCGTTCGGCGCCGCGTACGTGTGGAAGATGGCGCGACCTGGGGCGTGGCTGCATGACGGGTAACGCCTACCTGACGGCAGAGGCGCGCGCCCGGGTGGAATCGATCGTCAGCTCTTGGCGCGTGGGTGGAGGTACAGGGCCGGAACGACTCGTGGAGCCGGCCGGGTGGCTCTTTATGGTCCGCCTGGCCCGGCCGCGTTGGGGGCGCGGGCCGGCGCCCGCCGGATTGCCCTAGCGCCGGCGGGCGGCGGTCAGCTGGCCAACTCGGCGGGCAACCGGATCCCCCGCCCACCCCGGAGGATCACCGCTCACACCGCCAACCGGACCACTTGGGTCAATTGATCGGCGGGCTGGCGAACAGCGTTAGCGAATCGGGAAAGTTTCTGCGATCGTCGGCCGCCGGGGCGCTCGACGATGAGGCGCCCTACTCCGCCTTGCGGGCGACCTTGTCGTAGAGGTGCTGGGGCAGCAGGTCGTAGTGGTCGTGGGCGAGGGTGAAGCGGCCCCGCCCGCCGGTGAGCGAGCGCAGGTCGATGGCGTAGCGCTGCACCTCGGAGGTGGGCACCGTGGCCACGACGACCTGCTCGCCGTCGTTGCCGACATCGGTGCCCTGCACCCGGCCCCGCCGGGCGTTGAGGTCGCCCATCACGTCGCCCTGGTAGGCGGCCGGCACGGTGACCTCGAGGAGCGACACCGGCTCGAGCAGCACGGGCGCAGCCTTGGCCATGGCCTCGTTGAAGCCGACCGACCCCGCCATCTTGAAGCTCATCTCCGACGAATCGACGGCGTGGTACTTGCCGTCGTAGACGGTGACCTTCACGTCGACCACGGGGAAGCCGAACACGCCGCCCCGAGCCATGGTCTCGGCCACGCCCTTCTCGACGGCGGGGATGAACTGGCGGGGGATGGCGCCGCCCACGATCTCGTCGGCGAACTGGAAGCCCTCGCCCCGCTCGAGCGGGGCCACCTTGATGAAGGCGACACCGAACTGGCCGTGCCCACCGGTCTGCTTCTTGTACTTGCCCTCGGCGTCCGCCGACCTGGTGATGGTCTCGCGGTAGGGGACCTGCACCTCCTCGCTCTCCACGTCGACGCCGAACTTGCGGTGCAGGCGCTCGGTGACGATGGCCAGGTGGGTCTCGCCCATGCCCGACAGCAGGGTCTGGTGGGTCTCGTCGTCCCGGCGGACCTGCAGCGCCCGGTCCTCGTCCTGCAGCTTGTGCAGGGCCGTCATCAGCTTGTCCTCGTCGCCCTTGGATCGGGGCTTGATGGCGATGGACAACACGGGCTGGGGGGCGGGGGCGGCGGGCACGCGGACGGGAGTGCCCTTCGGGGCGAGGGTGTCGCCGGTGGTGGTGTCGCCCAGCTTGGCCACCGCCGCGATGTCGCCGGCGGGGACGTCGGGTAGCTGCTCCTGCTCCTTGCCCCGCAGGGTGAACAGGGCATGGAGGCGCTCGTCGCCGTGGGTGCGCGGGTTGGTGAGCACAGTGTCGGGCTTGATCGTGCCCGACAGGACCTTGAACAGGGAGACCTTCCCCACGTACGGATCGGCCATCGTCTTCCACACGTAGGCCAGCGGCGGCCCACCGGGATCGCACGCCACCTCGGTGACGCTGTCGCCCGCGTCCACGACCACCGGCGGGCGGTCCATGGGGGACGGGCCGATCTCGCAGATGAAGTCGGCCAGGCGGTCGATGGCCACGACCTTGGACGCCGACCCGCAGATCACCGGGAACACCTGCCCGGCGAAGACGCCCCTGGCCAGGGTGTCCTCCAGCTCTTTGGGCGTGGGGACGTCGCCCTCGAGGTAGCGCTCCATCAGGTCGTCGTCGCCCACCACGATGCCCTCGACCAGGTTGTCGTGGACCTCGTGCTCGCGCGCCTCCATCTCGTCGGGGATCTCGCCCACGGTGGGCCTGCCGGCGTCGTAGGTGATGGCCGTGTCGGTTAGCAGGTCGGCCACCCCGCGGAAGGCGTCCTCCTCGCCGATGGGCAGCTCGAGGGGGGCGATGCCGGCGCCGAAGGTGCCCTGGAGCTGCTCGAGGGTGCGGTCGAAGCTGGCTCGCTCACGGTCGAGCTTGTTCACGAAGATCATGCGGGGGAGACCGAGGTCGGCCGCGATCTTCCAGGCCGCCTCCGTCTGGACCTCGACTCCCTCCACGGCGCTGACCACGAAGACCGCCAGGTCGGCTACCCGCAGGGCGGCCTCGACCTCGCTGATGAAGTCGGCGTAGCCCGGGCAGTCGAGCACGTTGATCTTGTGGCCCTTGTGCTCCAACGGCGCCAGCGCCACCGACAGGGAGAGCCGGCGCTTCACCTCTTCGGGATCGAAGTCGGTGGTGGTGTTCCCGTCCTCGACCCGGCCCTGGCGGGTGATGGCACCCGAACAGAAGAGCAGGGCCTCGGTGAGCGTGGTCTTCCCGGCCCCGCCGTGGCCCACGAGGGCGACATTGCGGATCTTGTCGGACGGGTAGCTCTTCACCAGGCGCCTCGCTCACGGGTCGTCACATGGTTGAAAGGAGCAAGCGTATCCGGGGGCGGTGGTAGCGTGTAGGCGTAGTTCAATCGTGTTCTGACCTTTTGTTGAGTCAGTCTTCCCGGAACCCACCCCTTCGGGAGCAGGAGCCGCAACGTGTTCGACGGAAGCTGGCGCACCGGCGTTGATCGGGTCACCACCCCGATAGCCGCCACCATGCGCAGCACGGGCATCACCGCCGACCATCTCACCGGCGCCGGCCTGGTGCTGGGCGCGGCCACCGCCGTCGCCATCGGCTCGGGCCGCCTCGGCCTCGGCCTCGGCCTCCTTATCGGCGCCGCCCTGCTCGACCTGTTCGACGGACCGGTGGCCAAGGCGGCCGGAACCTCGGGGCCCCGGGGCGCCTTCTTCGACTCGGTGTCCGATCGGGTCACCGACGCCTTGGTGCTCGGCGGCATCGGCTGGTACCTGGCCTCCGAGCACAGCGGCCAAATCGCTCTGCTGCCGTTCGCCGTGCTGGGCTCGTCGGCCCTGATCTCCTACGAGCGGGCAAAGGCCGAGTCGCTCGGCTACACGGCCAGGGGTGGCCTCATGGAGCGGGCCGAGCGCATCATCGCCATCTGCTTCGGCCTGCTGGTGAGCGCACTGCTCATCCCTGTCCTGTGGGTGATGCTCGTGCTCACGCTGGTCACCGCCGCCCAGCGCTTCGTGAAGGTATGGCGCCAGGCCGAGGTCATCGCGCCGCTACCGCCCGTACGGGTCGCCCGGCCGGCGATGGAGGCCCGATGGAGGGCATGGCGCGAGTCCAGCGCCGGCCGTGGTCCAAGGCCCCGCCGCCATGCATGGGGCTCCCGCTCGGGTCGGAATCGCTCCGCCCGCGGTGAGAAGCCCTGGCGGCGCCGGGCCGGCACCAGACCCTGAGCACGCCCCCCGGCGCCACCCCGGACGAGGCGGCCGGCGCCGTCGGCGCGCCGGCTGGGCCGCCGCCGGCAGCTTCGCCTTCCGGCGGGCCATCGGACGCAGTGCCGAACCAGCGCCTGGGGCCTGCCGGCGGACCATCGGACGCAGTGCCGAACCAGCGCCCGGCGCCTGCGGGTGAACCGGGCCCAGTGCCGCCGTCGAGCCAGCCGCCTGCAGGCGGACCGTCGGACCGGGCGCCGTCATCGCGCCTGCCCTCGGCGGTCGGCCGCCTGCGGGGCCGGCTGCCATTCCTGGCGTACCGCTTCGGCTCGGTAGTGGCCCGGGCACTGCCGGCGCCTGTCGCCGCCCGGGGTGCCCAGGTGTCCGGCATCATCCTGGCCCGGGCCATGAAGGAGCGGCGCACCATGCTCGAGCGCCACCTGCGGCGGGCGTCCGGTGGCACCCTGAGCGGCGCCGACCTCGACCGCCAGGTACGCCGGGCGTTCGCCTCCTACGCCCGCTACTGGGCCGAGTCGTTCCGCCTTCCCGGCTCGACGCCCGCCCACCTGGCCGCGGGCACGACATCGGAGGGCCTCGAGCATGTGGAGCTCGCCGCCGCAGCCGGCAAGGGAGTCATCCTTGCCCTGCCCCATCTGGGCGGCTGGGACTTCGGCGGCGCCTGGCTGGCGTCGCTCGGCTTCCGCATGGTGGCCGTGGTGGAGACGGTGGAACCACCGGTGCTGTTCGAGTGGTTCGCCGACCTCCGCCGCGCCCTCGGCCTCGAGGTGCTGCCGCTCGACCGGGGCACGGGCACGGCCGCCCTGCGCCGCCTCCGGGAAGGCGCGGTGGTGGCGCTGGTGTGCGACCGCGACCTCGAGGGCACCGGCGTGGCGGTGGACTTCTTCGGAGAGTCGACCACCCTGCCGGGTGGCCCGGCGACCCTGGCCCGGCGGTCAGGTGCGGCCCTCATCCCGTGCGCCATCTACTTCGGGGCCGGCGGCACCCACCACGCCATCTTCCGCCCGCCGCTCGACACCACCCGCCACGGCGGCGCCCGGGACGATGTGGCTCGGGTGACCCGTGCGCTCACCGCCGAATTGGAGGCGTTCATCCGGCGGGCCCCGGACCAATGGCACCTCCTCCAGCCCAACTGGCCGTCGGACTTCGAAAACCAGGCCTGATCGGGCCGGACCTCCTCCACGAGGTGGGGGCCACCGTGCACACTCCACGAACCCGGAAGACGGCACCCTCCGCTCGCGCTCGCCCCGGTGACGAAGGAGCAGCCGGCTGCGCTCGACACCGCCGGCACCTCATGTGGACGCCGAGGGGCACATGGTTCAGTCGGTGGAAATGTGACGGCTTCCGTCGGCCCGCCGGGCCACGCTGCCCGGCAGGCCGCAGGAATGACCTACTTCGAGCGGATCTCCTTCTTGATGAAGGTCTCGATGGTGTCGGTCCGCATCTGGACCTTGTGGACCTTCAGGACGTGGTCCCGGACCTTCGACATCAGCTCGTCCTCGGATGCTCCCTTGCCCTGCCACCTGCAGGCGTGGTCGGCATCCCTTCACCGGAACTCGTACGACACCTTGGTCCTCCGATCGTGGTCCTGCCTCTTCCTTGTCTTCGGACCCGGCCTCCAGTCCGGATGAGCAAGCCGGTGGCCGGGGGAGGGTGACGGCTACCGTGAGCGCGTGCGGATCGGGCTCGTGTGCCCTTACAGCCTCAGCCATCCTGGCGGGGTACAGGGGCAGGTACTGGCCCAGGCGCGCGCACTGCGGGCGCTCGGCCACGACGTGCGCGTCCTGGCACCGTGCGACGGCCCTCCGCCCGACGGGGGCGTGACGCCGCTGGGCAATTCCGTGCCGCTGGCGGGCAACGGGTCGGTGGCCCAGCTGGCTCCGGACCCGGCCTGCATCCTGCGCACCCTCGCCGCCCTGCGGGACGAGGCGTTCGACGTCGTCCACCTCCACGAACCCTTCTGCCCCGGGCCGACCCTCACCACTCTCGCCTTCGCCTCCGAGCCACTCGTCGGCACCTTTCACCGCGCCGGCATGGGTGCCGCATACACCTTCTGGCGCCCGGTCACCGTCCGCATGGCCCACCGCCTCGACGTGCGGGTGGCCGTCTCCGAGGACGCCCGCCGCACGGCGGCCGAGGCCATCGACGGCGAGTACGAGGTCCTGCCCAACGGCATCGAGGTCGAGCGGTTCGCCAAGGCCACGCCGTGGCCGACCACCGGCCCCACCGTCTTGTTCGTCGGACGTCACGAGCCCCGCAAGGGCCTCGGCGTCCTGGTGGACGCCATGGCCGAGCTCGGCCCGGGCGTGCGGCTGTGGGTGGCGGGCGAGGGCTCGGAGACGGCGGAGCTCCAGGCCCGCACGGCAGGGGATCCCAGGATCGAGTGGCTCGGACGCCTCGACGACGCCGAGGTGGCGTCGCGGGTGCGGGGGGCGGACGCGCTGTGCGCTCCGTCGCTCCACGGCGAGTCGTTCGGCGTCGTACTCCTCGAGGGCATGGCCGCGTCGACACCCGTGGTGGCCAGCGACCTGCCCGGCTACCGCAACGTGGCCGTGCCCGGCAAGCACGCCCTCCTGGTGCCGCCGGGAGACGCTTCGTCGCTGGCCGCCGCCTTGAGCCTGGTGCTCGACGACGCCGGCCTGACCGCCGAGCTGGTGGCGGCGGGCGAGGCCCGGGCGTCCGAGCTGTCGATGGCGGTTCTGGCCGAGCGCTACGTGGAGTTGTACGAGCGGGTGGTCAGGGAGTCGGCGCCGGCACGTCGATGACCAGGCGGGGCGGTCCGGTCAGGGTCGTCACGGTGATGCGGGGGGCGTAGGTGCGGACGCCGACGGCCCAGGTGACGACGCCCTCGAAGTCGCCCGTGTCGACCGCCTCTGTCACCACGCCGCCGGTACCGGTGGCGGGGACCCGCTTCGCCCCCTTGTAGGTGAGGACCACCTTGTCACCCTCGATGCGTGCGCCCGAGGCGCCTTCCAGCCGCACCTGGAGCACAGCCTCGCCGGCCACCGTCACCTCGTCGCCGGAGCCGTCCTCGGTGACCGGGCGCGCGATGTAGTCGATCCGGTAGGCGGGCAGGTTGGGCTCGAACTCGAACACCACCCGGCTGCCGCCGCCCGTGCCTGCGGCCGCCACCCGCACGTTGGTGAGGTAGGCCCGCTGGGCTCCGGGCGGCGCCGGCGCCGTCACCGGGGGGGTGACCGGCGCGGCCGTCGACGGCGGCGTCGACGTGGAGGTGGTGGCACTGGTGCTCGTGGACGCGGCCGTGGTGTCGCCACCCGCCGTCACCGTCGGATCGTCACCGTCGTTGCAGGCGCCGAGGACGAGGGCGGCGACGATGGCGACGACGAGGGCGGCCGTCCGGTGCAGGCGCACGGAGGCAACGTACCGCACGGTCGCCCGCCGCCTGCCGTGTGGTCACCGGAACTGGATGGGGGTGATGCAGCCGGCTCCGCGGCCCAGCCGGTCCAGGCCGGCCAGGTCGCCGTCGACGTAGGCCGTGAGGGGCAGGCCGGCGTCGCCCACCGAGTTCATCACCTGGAGGGTGTCGTCGGCGTGGTCGAGACCGATGGCGTGACCGAGCTCGTGGAGGAGCACACCCGTCTGGAGGTCGTCGCTCCCGAAGGCGGTGAGGTTGCGGGCGGCGAAGGCGAAACCGGTGACGGCCTGCACCGGGGCGCTGGCGGTGCCGATGTAATACGTGCCGCCCAGGCCGGCGGCCCCGCCGATGGTGCCCGAGACGGCCCAGCCGATGAGCAGCGGGGCGAACCTCGCCCCGTACCGGGCGGGCTGGACCACCTCGCGTCGGGGGTCGGCCGGCTCGTCTGTGGTGCCGTCGAAGCGGAACGACAGGCCGGTGGCGCGGGCCAACCTGTCCACTGTGGCGTTGGCCAGGGCAACGGCGTTGGCCGGCCCGCCCGCGGGGTTGATGACGTAGGGGACGGGTGCGCAGGGGTTCCAGCGCACTGGCCGGCACCGCTCGTCCTGCGACTCGAAGTTGTAGCTGGCGCCGCCCGGGAAGGCGTAGACGAGACCGTCGCGGCCGGCCATGCGGTAGCCCTCACCCTGCTTCGACGTGGCGATGCCCACGACGCGGTCGGGAAGGCAGCGGCCACCCATGGCGCCGTAGAACGTGGCATTGAAGGCGAAGATGCCGCCATCGGCGGCCACCAGCCAGTACCCGCTGCCGGTCGCGTTGGACGCCATGCCCACGATGGGCTGGTTCAGGCTCAGCGCGCCGGTGGACCCCCGGAAGGTGGCGTCACCGAAGGCGAAGATCCCGCCGTCGGACGCAACCAGCCAGTAGCCACCACCGCTCGGCGTGGACGCCATCCCGACGATCGGCCTGTTGAGGTTTATCGCACCCGTCGACCCACGGAAGGTGGCGTCGCCGAAGGCGAAGATGCCGCCGTCGGACGCGACCAGCCAGTACCCGTTGCCGCTCGGCGTGGACGCCATCCCGACGATCGGCTTGTTCAGGGCGATGGCCCCGGTGGACCCGAAGAAACGGGCGTCACCGAAGGCGAAGATGCCGCCGTCGGACGCGACCAGCCAGTACCCGTTGCCGCTCGGCGTGGACGCCATCCCGACGATCGGCTTGTTCAGGGCGATGGCCCCGGTGGACCCGAAGAAACGGGCGTCACCGAAGGCGAAGATGCCGCCGTCGGACGCCACCTCCCAGTAGCCCTCGGCGGACGGCGTTACCGCCACGCCCACCACCGGGCGGGCCAGGCCGCCGCCGACGATGGAGCCCTTGTACGTCCCGTCCGGAGGTGTGGGCGCCACGGCGGCGGCCGGGCGGGCGGCCACGAGGGTGAGCAGCACTGCCACCGTGGTGCAGACGGCCAGGGACACGGTGCGAGACGTTCGGCACATGAGGGTCCCAGTCTGCCCGCCCCGGGGATGCGTCATGCACGCGCCGGCGACGAGCCACCTCTAGACTTCGGGTGTGGTCGTCCCTTTCGTGATCCTCGGCCTCGCGGTCCTGGTCGGCCTGTACCTCGTCATCCAGTACAACGGCCTGGTCCGGCTCCGGAACCGCATCGAGAGCGCCTGGGCCCAGATCGGCGTGCAGCTCCAGCGCCGCTACGACCTCGTGCCCAACCTGGTCGAGACGGTGAAGGGCTACGCGGCGCACGAGAAGCAGGTGCTCGAGAACGTCACCGCCGCCCGGGCGGCGGCGATCAACGCCCGGGGTGTGGGCGAGCAGGCCAAGGCGGAGACGGGCTTCACCGCCGCCCTCAAGTCGCTGTTCGCCGTGTCGGAGGCCTACCCCGACCTGAAGGCAAACCAGAACTTCCTGGCCCTCCAGGAGGAGCTGAGCGGCACCGAGGGGCGCATCGCCTATGCCCGGCAGTTCTACAACGACGTGGTCCAGAGCTACAACAACAAGGTCCAGGCCTTCCCCGGCAATCTGGTGGCCAACACCTTCCGCTTCACCGAGCGCGAGTACTTCGAGGCGGACGATGCGTCGCGCCCGCCGGTGAAGGTCCAGTTCTGACCGGCTGAAGAGCCTCCTTGTACGACCAGGTCACATCCAACAAGCGTCGCTCCGCTGTCCTCGTGGCTGCGTTCGTGATGGTGGTCTTAGCCGCCGCCTGGGCGTTCAACCTGCTCATCGGCGGCGGGGGCGTGGGCCTGCTCATCGCCTTCGTGATCGCCGGCGGGATCGCCTTCACGTCGTACTGGAAGTCCGACGCCGTGGCGCTGGCCATGAGCCACGCCCGCCCCGCCGACCCCGATACCTACGCCCGCCTGCACAACCTGGTCGAGGGGCTGTGCATCGCCGCCGGCCTGCCCAAGCCCAGGCTGTACGTGGTGGACGACGACGCGCCCAACGCCTTCGCCACCGGCCGTGACCCCAGGCATGCCGCAATCGCCGTCACCACCGGGCTGCTGGAGAAGCTCAACCGCGTCGAGCTCGAGGGTGTGCTGGCCCACGAGCTGAGCCATGTGAAGAACTACGACATCCTGGTGTCCACGCTCGCCGTCACCATGGTCGGCATGGTGGCCCTCTTGTCCGACGTCGGGATGCGCTTTTTGTGGTGGGGCGGGCCCCGCCACCGCAACGACCAGCGCGAAGGCGGTGGCGGCCCGGCCGCCGCCATGGCGATCCTCGGGTTCGCCTTCCTCGTGCTGGCGCCCGTGGCGGCCAAGCTGATGCAGTTCGCCGTGAGCCGGCGGCGAGAGGCGCTGGCCGACGTGACCGGCGTCTCGTTCACCCGCTACCCGCCCGGCCTCGTCTCGGCCCTCGAGAAGCTGCGGGACGACAAGACGGTCGTGCACTCCGGCTCCCGGGCCACCGCCCACCTCTGGATCGAGTCGCCGGTCGCCCGGGCCGACGCCGAGGGCAAGCTGGCCTGGCTCGGCCGCATGTTCGACACCCACCCCCCGCTGGAGGAGCGAATCCAGGCGCTGCGGGAGCTCTAGGCGAGCGTTCTCCGCGCATTTGAGAGCGCTCTGCGAGCGCAAGTAGGCGAAGATCGGAAACGGATAGGTCGCGGGGCTCGTAACGGCCGTAAACTCGACGTGTGAGCACGCCCGAGCCTTCCCCCCGCACCGGTACCTCCCGTGTGAAGCGGGGGCTGGCCGAGATGCTCCGCGGCGGCGTGGTCATGGACGTGGTCGACGCCGAGCAGGCCAAGGTGGCGGAGGACGCGGGCGCCGTGGCGGTGATGGCGCTCGAGCGGGTGCCGTCCGACATCCGCCGGGACGGCGGCGTGGCTCGGATGAGCGACCCGTCGATGATCGAGGAGATCATGGCAGCCGTCACCATCCCGGTGATGGCCAAGGCCCGCATCGGCCACCTGGCCGAGGCCCAGGTGCTCGAGTCGCTAGGCGTCGACTTCATCGACGAGAGCGAGGTCCTCACCCCCGCCGACCAGGCCCACCACATCGACAAGTGGCCGTTCACGGTGCCCTTCGTGTGCGGTGCGACCAACCTGGGCGAGGCGCTGCGTCGCATATCCGAGGGGGCGGCCATGATCCGCTCCAAGGGCGAAGCGGGCACAGGCGACGTGCAGGAGGCGGTACGCCACCTGCGCTCCATCCTGGGCGACCTGCGCAGGATCGGTACGGCCGACTCGGCCGAGCTCTACGCATGGGCCAAGCAGCTCCAGGCGCCGGTGCAGCTGGTGCAGGAGCTGGCCGAGACGGGCCGGCTGCCCGTCCCCCTGTTCTGCGCCGGCGGCATTGCCACGCCGGCCGATGCGTCGCTGGTCATGCAGCTCGGCGCCGAGGCGGTGTTCGTCGGCTCCGGCATCTTCAAGTCGTCCGACCCGGCCCGCATGGCCGCCGCCATCGTCGAGGCCACCACCCATTTCCGTGACGCCGCCATCGTGGCCAAGGTGAGCCGGGGCCTGGGTGCGGCGATGCGCGGTCTCGACGCGGCCACCGTCGAACTCAAGCTGGCCGAGCGGGGCTGGTAAGCGGAGTGCGTGCGCAGAACCCGAGGCCCCCAGGTGAAGGTCGGCGTGCTCGCCCTGCAGGGCGACGTCGCAGAGCACGCGTCCGCCCTCGCTGACAGCGGCGCCCATGTGGTGGAGGTGCGGCTGCCGGGTCACCTGGCCGGGCTCGACGGCATCGTCCTGCCGGGGGGCGAATCGACCACCATCTCGAAGCTGCTCGAGCTGGCCGGCCTGTTCGAGCCGCTGGCCGAGCGGCTGGCGGAGGGCATGCCTGCCTTCGGCACCTGCGCCGGGATGATCCTGCTGGCGACCGAGATCGTCGACGGCCACCCGGGGCAGCGAAGCTTCGGCGCCATCGACATCGGCGTGCGCCGCAATGCCTTCGGGCGCCAGCGCCAGTCCTTCGAGGCGAGTCTCGAGGTCGACGGGGTCGGCCCCGGTGGGCCGTTCGACGCCGTGTTCATCCGGGCCCCCGCAGTGGAGCGGGTGGGACCCGCGGTCGCGGTGCTGGCCGACGTCGACGGCCGGCCGGTGCTGTGCCGCCAGGGGCCCGTGCTCGTGGCAGCCTTTCATCCGGAGCTGTCGGAGGACACCCGCCTCCACCGGCTGTTCCTCGACACGTGTGAGGGGATGTAGATGTCCGGACATTCGAAGTGGGCGACGATCAAGCACAAGAAGGGCGCCCAGGACGCGGCCAGAGGCAAGTTGTTCGCCAAGCTGATCCGCCAGGTCGAGGTCGCCGCCCGAGAGGGTGGGAGCGACGTCTCCGCCAATGCCTCCCTCCGCTCCATGGTGCAGAAGGCACGGGACGCTTCGGTGCCCGTTGACACCATCGACCGGGCCATCAAGCGGGGTACCGGCGAGCTCGAAGGTGTGCGCTACGAACCCATCTCCTACGAGGGCTACGCCCCCGGTGGTGTGGCCCTGATCGTGGAGTGCCTGTCCGACAACCGCAACCGCACGGGATCGGAAATCCGAAGCGCGTTCAGCCGTAACGGCGGCTCGATGGCCGAGCCGGGAGCGGTGGCGTGGCAGTTCGTCCGCCAGGGCGTGGTCGCCGTAGCCAAGTCGGCCGGAAGCGAGGACGACATCATGCTGATCGCCCTCGAGGCGGGCGCCGACGACGTCTCCGACGGGGGCGAGCTGTGGCAGATCACCTGCCCGCCCACCGACCTGCCGGCGGTGCGGGCCGCCCTGGAGGAGGCCGGGATCACCGTCGAGGCATCCGACGTCATTCTCAACCCGACCACCGTCGTGCCCATCGAGGACGAGGGCGATGCCCGCCGGATCTTGCGCCTCATCGACCTGATCGAGGACCACGACGACGTGCAGAACGTCTACGCCAACTTCGACATCCCCGA
>JAHFUS010000129.1 GCA_023264975.1 Actinomycetes bacterium
CTAGGCCGGGGGCAGGTCGGCCTGGGCGGGCGATCGGGTGGGTCAGCTGGCGTCGTTGCTGCGGATGGCGGACACTTCGAACTCGAGGGTCACCTTCTCGCTCACCAGCACGCCCCCGGCATCGAGGGCGGCGTTCCAGGTGACGCCCCAGTCCTTGCGGTTGACGGTGGTCTTGCCTTCTAAGCCAATCCGCTGATTCTGGAAGGGGTCGACAGCGGTGCCGGTGTACTCGAAGTCGACGGTGACCGGCTTGGTGACGCCCTTGATGGTGAGGTTACCGGTTACCCGGTAGGTGGTGTCGTCGACGTGCCCGACGGCGGTGGAGGCGAAGGTGATCTCCGGGTAGTTCTCCATGTCGAAGAAGTCGTTGCCCCTCAGGTGCCCGTCGCGATCTGCGTTGCGGGTGTCGATGCTGGCGGCCTTGATGGTCAGCGCCAGGCGCGAGTTGGCCGGATTCTCGGCGTCGAAGTAGCCGGAGCCCTCGAACTCGTTGAACGAGCCGCGGACCTTGGTGACCATGGCGTGGCGGGCCACGAAGCCGATGCGGCTGTGGGTGGGGTCGATGGCGTAGGTGCCGGTCAGGGTGTCGGTGGCGGTTGCGTTGGTCATGGTTTGCTCTTCCTCGACTAGTGGTTGACGTATCATCTAACATAGAGGACGTATCAACTATTCCCAGGTAGCATGTCGTCATGGATGACGTCCGATGGCTGAACGAGCGGGAGGCTCGGGCTTGGCGTGCCCTGCAGTTCATGCAGCTGCGCCTGGAGGGTGAGCTCGCACGCCAGCTGGCCGCCGACTCCGGCCTGTCGTACTCCGACTACGTGGTGCTCGTCGCAGTCACCGATCGACCCGACGGTCGAATGCGCCTGTTCGAATTGGCCGAAGTGCTGGGCTGGGAGAAGAGTCGCCTTTCCCATCACGTCGGGCGTATGGCCGACCGTGGCCTGGTGAAGAAGGAGAGGTGCGATTCCGATCGCCGCGGCGCCTTCGTGGTCGTCACCGACCGCGGCCGACAGGAGATCGAGGCCGCCGCGCCCGGGCATGTGACCGCCGTTCGACGGTTGTTCGTCGACCGGCTCACCTCCGAGCAGCTGGATGCAATCGGCGACGCGGCCGAGATCGTGCTCGCCGCCTTTGATGAGTCGCCCGGTGGGGGGACCGAAGAGTGAAGAGGGCGAGCGGATGACGCGACGCTTCGGGAACGGCGCGAGCGGACCTGGGCTGAGGTTCGCCGCCTCATTTCCCGCGTCCCGTCCGCATCCGGCTCAGTGCGCGAGCAGCTGTTGCGGGGAGCATGATGGGGTTCCGTTCAGTGGAGAGGAGCGCTTCTGTGGATGACCTCGAGGTGGTACGCCGCATCAACGAGCTCGCCGATGAGGAGCACAGACTGGAACGGGCGCACGCCGGCACTCCGTTGGGCGAGGACGAACTCCAACGCATGCGGGCCGTGGAGGTCGCGCTCGACCAGTGCTGGGACCTTCTGCGTCAACGTCGCGCTCGTCGCGGTGCAGGCGTCGACCCCGACGAGGCGATGGTGCGCCCTGTAGACACGGTCGAGGGCTACCAGCAGTGATGTCGGCCGGGTCTGCCGCCGGGAGCGCCTGGCCGGAGTTGACCCTCGCCGACTGGGCGGACACTCGCGACACGCTGCACCTGTGGACTCAGGTGGTCGGCAAGGTCCGCTTGGCGTTGGAGCCGATGGTCAACCACTGGTGGCAGGTACCCCTGTATGTGTCGGCGCGCGGGCTGACGACTTCGCTCATGCACGCCGGGGGCAGGGGCGCGGAGATCGAGTTCGACTTCTCCGAGCACACCCTGCGGGTCGATACAACCGATGGCGCGCACCGCCGGCTGAGGCTCGAACCACGGTCGGTGGCCGACTTCTACGGCGAGGTCATGGCCACCCTCGACCAGCTTGGTGTGAAGGCGCGGATCGTGGCCCGCCCGGTCGAGGTGGCCGTCGCGCTCCCGTTCGCAGAGGACGACGAGCACTGCTCCTACGACCCCGCCGCAGCGCAGCGGTTCTGGACCGCGCTCGTCCACGCCGACCGGATCCTGCACCGCTTTCGCGCCGGGTTCGTGGGCAAGGTCAGTCCCGTGCACTTCTTCTGGGGGTCCTTCGACCTGGCCGTCAGCCGCTTCTCCGGCCGGCCCGCGCCGAGACACCCCGGCGGCGTTCGCAACTGTCCCGACCGGGTCCAGCACGTCGCCTACAGCCACGAGCTGAGCAGCTGCGGTTTCTGGCCGGGCGGAAGCGCCGAAGGCTCGTTCTACGCGTACGCCTACCCGACACCCGAAGGCTTCGCCGACTGGCCGGTCGAGGCACCAGGGTTCTTCGACAGCGCCCTCGGCGAGTTCCTCCTGCCCTACGCCGACGCCCGCGCCGCCGCGGACCCCGACACCGTCGTCGGCGCGTTCCTGCAGTCCACCTACGAAGGCGCCGCCGAGCTCGCCGGTTGGGACCGCGCCGTCCTCGAGGTGCGCACGTGACCGAGGCCGGTACCGAACCCGAGGTGCGCGACGTCCCCCCGGAGCATCGTTTCGTCGTAGAACACGACGGTGCGGTCGCCGAGCTCGTCTACCAAGTCGAGCCGGGCCGGCTGGTCCTCGTGCACACCGAAGTTCCCGACGCGCTCGGGGGCCGCGGTATCGGCGGCCGTCTCGTCCGCGCCGCCGTCGAGCGAGCGGCCGCCGATCACCTGACCGTGGTGCCGTGGTGCCCGTTCGTCCCCCGCTGGCTCACCGACCATCCCGACGTCGCTGCCACAGTCCAGGTCGACTGGGACACGCCACCCCCTGAACTACGAGAGCGAGGACACTGATGGCTGACACCTGCACCCACCTCGAGACGCTCGCCGAGGTTACGCCCTCCAGCGACGGCTGCGAGGACTGTCTGCGCATCGGCGGACAGTGGGTCCATCTGCGCCTTTGCATGCACTGCGGTCACGTCGGCTGCTGCGACAACTCCCCGAATCGCCACGCCACCGCCCACTGGCACGCGCATGCCGACCATCCGGTCATCCGCTCCTATGAGCCGGGCGAGGACTGGTGGTGGTGCTACGCCGATGACCGTGCGCCACGAACGCAAGGAGGGATCGATGTAGAAGATCGAACTCGACGAGCGGTGCTGTGCCAGAGATGGAGGTGGGCCCTCCGGGACCGCCCTGCAGGGGGAGGTCTCAAACCAC
>JAHFUS010000025.1 GCA_023264975.1 Actinomycetes bacterium
CGCCTCACCGGGCGCCACCCAGCCCTCGCCACGGCGGCCGTTGACGACGGTACAAGTCGTGTCCGAACCCGTCGCGCTCCAGCACCACGCCCAGAACGAGCTTTGCGTTGCGCCCATCGTGCACCGCACCCAGGCGGCGACGGTGGACCGGGCCCACGTTCTGGCCAACGGCGGCGGGCGCGAGCTGGCCTATGTGGCCATGAGCCGGGCCAGGGGCGCCACCCATGTGCACGTGGTGGCCGACGACGTCGACCAGGCCGTCGAGGACCTCGGCGTCGAGTGGCGCCTGGTAACCCGCCAGCGCTGGGTCCTCGACACCGACGAGGTGGCCGAGGGCGGCGGCCGGCGCCGGCCCGACCTCGCCCGCCGGACCGAGGCCAGCCTCCGCATCGCCCGGCTCCGTGCCGAGCGCGACGCCGTCAGCGCCGTCGCGCCCGAGGCCTCAGACCGGCTCCGCATCCTCGACGCCCGGCTCCGGCTGGAGCAGATGGGCCAACCCGCCGAGCGCCACGCGATTCGGCGTCAGATGTGACGCCGACACCTCACGACGCGCCGACGAAGACCTGATCGGCGCGGCCGGTGGGCTGGCACTGCGGCTGCGCAGGCGCCAAAGATCCGGCAATAGTTGCGCGTGGTGGCCACCGATGAGGATTCGAGAGCAAAAACCGTCGGCTGCCTGGGGGATGCGCTCGCAGAAGTCGTTGTCATTGCGGGACTGGCGATTCTGGCCGGTCTTCTGGTCCTTGTTGCACGGGGCCTGGACGTTCTGCTCCAGTGGAGCGGCTCGATGGGCCTCGGGGTGGCGATGTGCGCCGCTGCTGCTTTCGTCTACGGCCTCGTCTGGACTGCCCGCATCGGCCCTGGGCTGTACCTCGAGCATCTGAAAGGCGACCCGATCCGCCAGGCACGGCTCGGCCAACGACATCGCAGGACTCGCCTCGCTGGGATGATCTTCGTCCAGGTCGCCTGCCTCATGGTCGCCGGCTACGCGATGACACTCTTGATCTGGTCACGCCCATAGGTGATGCGATCTCGACATACTGACTGGCCGCAATCGGTCGCCTCGGGCGATCTGCGGTCGGCCTTCCTACCGAACGGGACGGCGGATCTCGGACGCAGGACGGACGTGCCGATCTCTGCGCTCCGGTGGAGCGGTTCCGTTCGGGCCGTGGTCGGGCCGCCACCGCTCACGATCACCAGATCGGCGTGGCAGCCGGCGCGACAACCCGGTAGATGGTACGCGCAGCTGCTTCCGCCCACGGGTGGCGCGATGATCGGAATTTGGGCACCTGTCGAGGCCCGGTATCAGTTGATCGACGCTCGCGTCCTCCGCTAATCGACGACCCGGGGCGCCCAATAGCGAGGTCGCTGGCGGTCATGCGCGACAGCCAGGATGCGGAGGTGATTTTCGAGGACGACATACGGGAGGTGGTACGGAAACCGCGCCACGGGGGCTCGTCGAACATCGGGGCCGGCCGGGACTCCAGGTACCGGTGAGCCCGATCCGGGCCAATCGGACAGGTAGCCGAGCGTCGCATCGACCGCGTCGAGAAATGTCTCCCCGAGGCCTGGCTGCTGCACGTCGTACCACGCTGCCGCGGCGTTGAGTTCCGATGCGGCCTCTGCCGAGAACCGGACCGGCAGGCTCACCGAGTGAGAGCGTTACGCACTCGATCTCGAACAGCCGGCCAAGACTCACCCACGTCCTCGCCCGAGCGGGCTCGTCGAGCCCGCTGCTCGAGCTCGTCGGCCCAGGCCGCCTGGACGGCGTCGGCGTCGTCGACGACTGGCTCGTCAAGACTGGCGAGGAGCTCCGCAGCGACTGCGGCGCGCGCTCGAGTCGGCAGCGTGAGCGCCTCGCGGAGAACCTCTTCGAAGTCGATCGACATCATCATCAGCCTAACTTGCGCCGAGCAAGGAGCCGACGTGAGGCCGGCCGGCCGGCCACGCCGCCCTATCTCGAGGCAAGCGTCACGGTCACGAGGAGTGACGGCGGCGCCCCGCGGCCAGCGGCGGCGACACCCCGGCTCGTGCGAAGCGCGTGGTGCGGATGTGGTGCGAGCACGTCGCCGTCCCCGCTAGCGCTAGCTCTGCCTCACCGACGGCGTGGTCGATTCCCACCGGCCCGGCGGCGAGAACTTTGGCGAGGAAACGCCTCGTTGAGCTCCTCGCCCCCCGGTCGCGCGCCCACCTCGACGCGGGCGAAACCGGTCCGCAAGTCTCCCACACCGTGTTGTGAACCGATTGACACCGATTCCCCCAGGGAGTCAGGCGACGTTGATCTGGGCCGGCGGCGGGGCGGCGATCGTGCGGTTCCGGCCTGCGTCTTTCGCTGCGTACAGCGCGGCGTCTGCGTCTCGGAGCAGCGCATCGGCGCCGCCGGCGTGCAGCACCGCCAGACCGATGCTGGCGCTGAGGGTCACCGAATGTCCCTGCGGCTGCTCTGCGGCGATGGTCTCGCGAATCCGCTCGGCGACGACCATGCCGCCGTCGAGGTCGGTGTGGGACAGCACCACGATGAACTCGTCGCCGCCCCAGCGCCCCGCCATGTCGCCATCGCGCGCGGCGTGGGTCAACTGCTCGGTCGCTACGCGCAGCACAGCGTCGCCGACCTTGTGGCCGTGACTGTCGTTGATGGACTTGAAATGATCGAGGTCGACCATCAGCAGCGCCAGGGGTTCGCCTTGACGGGCGGCTCGGGCGACGGCGCCGGTGAGCGCCTCTTCCATCGCCCGGCGGTTCGGGAGGCCGGTGACCGTGTCGGTGCGGGCGGTGGCGTGCGCTTCGGACCGGGCTCGGCTGAGACGCTGCAGGAGGACGAGGGTCACGATGCCCGCGGCGGCGAAGGCGCCCAGCAGGATCCGGGGGGCCCACCGCGCTCGCTCGACGGGCGCGTAAAGGCCGCGGCTGGGCGCGGTCAGTACCACCCGCCAAGGAGCGCCGTCGATGGGGACCAGCGCAGCCGTGACGGCCTCCCCGCCCACCGACACGTGCGTCACTCCCTCGCGCAGCCCGGTCAGGCCAACCGGCATCGCGGCAGAGCCGTCACCGGAGGCGAGAACGTCACCGGACGCGTCGACCAGAAACGCGTTTCCGCCCTGCACCGGCACCACGGAGCTCAAGTACGCCCCCAAGGGAGTCTTCTGGGGTGTGAACGCCCCGCTCAGGACCCGTCTGCCGGCGATGGTATCGAAGGGGATGGCGACCGCGACGAAGTTTCGGGCGAACGACGCGGTCAACGACGCCCGCGTGGCGAAGCGGTCATCGAGGGCGTGGCGCTCCGTCCGCTGCGCTTGGCGGATCAGTCCGGCGAAGCAGGCCAGCAGCAGGACAAGGACGAGGGATGCGGCCGCGGTGAGCCACCGGCTGCCGGCCGAGCCGTGAGCGGCAAGGCGCGGGCTCGCACTCGACGACGCGCTCGAGGCGTTCCGGCGCTGGGGCGTCCGCTACCTCACCGACCCGACCGCCGACGGCAACGACTGCCAGATCTTCGACATGCACTACGTCAAGGGGATCGACGCTCTCGCCGATGGCGACTTCGGTCTCGTCGTGGACGGCCAGCCGACCACGCTGCGCTTCACCCGCGGTCAGCTCGAACAGATCCAGGGAAGGCCACGGCATGCGAAGATCACCGTGCACACGACGAGCGCGTTCATGGACCGGTGGGCCGCCGGCGACGTGACCTGGGACGACGGCCTGGCCAGCGGCGAGGTGACCACAACCGGGTCGCGACGCGAATGGGAGCACTGGCTAGCTGCCACCGGGTACCTGCTGTCCTACGAGGCGCGCTGAGATGCACCGCCCCGAGCCCGCATGACGGCGGGCCGCGGGGCCGAGGGGGAGCAACTCTTCTGGAACCTGGCCGACGACCTGCTCGAAGACCCGGCGGTCACCCGCAGCACGATGATGGGCTACCCGTGCCTGAGAGCCGACGGCGCGTTCTTCGCCTGTGTCGAACGCAACACCGGCCATCTAATCGTGAAGCTCCCCGCGGCCCGCGTCACCGAACTGATCATGCGTGGACAGGCGCTCCCGTTCGCGCCGAACGGCCGGGTGTTCCGCGAGTGGGCGGCCCTACCAAAGCCCGACAACGACGAGTGGACCGCGATCCTTGAGGAGGGCCGTTCCTTCGCGACGGGAAGGTGACAACGTCCCGGCGACGGCGACGCCGCGACCCGACTCGGCAAGCACTGGCGTGGCATGCGGTCTGCCGTTTCTCGCGGTCGGATCGTCGGCGAGGCGGAGGCAGCGCCTCAACGCCGATCGGCTTCCGCCCGCGACACGGAAGGACGCACATGGGACAGTGCCATCCCCAGACGAGCGTCACACGGCGCGACCGAAACGACGGCTCGGGGCGCGCTCGCCGACAAACCGGGTGTCCCAGAATGTGCGCCCAGAACGTGTGGCAACGGCCGCCGAGCGCGAGGCCGAAGTGCCGATGGTTGACAGTCGTCGCGAGGCGAGCTCGGCTGGCCGGCCCGCTCGCGAATCCCTGGTCGGGGTGCGGGCTCTCGTCGAGCGAGCCGGACGTATGGTCAGGTGGCTTGACGGAGGGAGGCTCAGATCCTCGCCACCTTGACGTTGGCGTGGGCCGCCGCGAGTGCCGTCATGTCGTCGGGCTCATGGGTGACCACGACGCCGCCGCCCAAACGAATCGCCGTCGCCACGACCAGCGCGTCGACGGCCATGTCGCTGTCTGCGTCGAGCGCCGCCAGGAGGTGCCCGGCAATGCGTGCGATCCGGGCCCCGGTGGTCACGACCTGAGCGAAGTCCCGTGCCAGGACGGCGTCGATGGCATCGTCCGTGCCCCCGCCCCGGTAAAGCTCGACGAGCACGGCGGAAGGGACCCGCACCGGGTGGTTGTGATCGTGGGCGCTGCGCATCGCGGCGCGCACTCGTTGATGGCGATCGAGATCCCGTCTGGGTCGGGCCAGTGCCGAGAGAGCCTCGCTGTCGAGGATCAGGACGGCCACAACTCGTCGAACTGCTCGACCAAACCGTTCGGCACGGCGCCGAACTCGCCCTCGAGCTCGACGAGGTACTCATCGAGCAGGTCCCTCTCCAACTCGTGCTCGACGGCGCGAGCCACGAATCCACTCAGCCCCCTGTCACCGACATGGGACTCGACGCGTGCAGCGAGAGCCTGTTCCACGCTGACGGACCATTTCGTCACGGCCATGAGCGTAATCCTACCGTGGTAGGAAGTTTCGGGGCCGACGGTCACCACGAGTGACGGCGGCGCTACCTGCCGTCACTCCTTCGCTGCTACCGAATGGAGGGTCGCGATCTGAGCGTTGAGAGCGGCGACTTCGGCTTCGAGCTCAAGGATGCGCCGGATGCCCGCCAAACTCATCCCGGAAGCGGCCATCTGCGAGACGTGCTGGGCCAGGGCGATCTTGTGGCGGCTGTAGCGGCGCTGACGCCCGTCGGACCGGGCGGGTTGCACGACTCGCTCGACGTCCAGCCGGCGCAGGAACGCCGGCTGGACATCGAGCATCCCTGCCACTTGGCCGACCGTGTACAGCGGGGCGTGGTCGTCGTCGAAGGGCAGGGCCACCACGGGTCACACTTCCTTTCAGCTCGCGGCGCCGACGAGCTCGTCGGACTGGGCCTTGATCGCCGTCTGGGCGGGCTCGGTGACATTGATCGGTACCCGGCGGGGCTTGGCCTTCTCGGCCACCGGCAGGCGCAGAGTGAGTACACCGTCGGTGTAGCTGGCGTCGATGCGCTCGGTGTCGAGCCCCTCGCCGAGGAACAGCTGACGGCTGAAGGTCCCCTGCGGGCGCTCACCGACGAGCAGCTCGACACCGTCGAGGGAAGTGCGCTGACGCTGGGCGTGGACGGTCAGCACGTTCTTCTCGACGACGAGGTCGATCGAGCCGGTATCCACGCCCGGGAGGTCGAACTCGACGACGAACTCGTCGCCGTGGCGGTAGGCGTCGATCGGCATCGCGGCCGGCCGAGCGGGGGTGCCCAGCACCTGCTGGGCGAGACGGTCGAAGTCACGGAACGGATCGGTACGCATCAGCATCGGGGAACCCCTTTCTCAGTCGGATCAGGTTCCCGTTACCTATAACTCCAAGCACCGCAAACTGTCAACCCCAGTTGTAAGTGCGCCGGATCAAGCGCCACCGCGGTGTCGCGACGGCGGATCGCTGAGATCAGCAGATGAGGTGCGGCGCGCGATCAGGTCGGCGGTCCCGGCGCTGGGCGTACCGCGGAGAAGGGGCCCCGGAGGGCCCCTTCTCAGATGCTGCGTGGACCGGAGTGCGTCAGTCCATCATCTCTTCGGGACGCCGGGCCCACCGGCGGACGCCGAGGGCGAGGGTGGCCATGCCGGCGGCCAGGAGGCCGAGGGTGCGGGTGTCGGCACCGGTGCGGGGTAGCGACGCCGGGGCCGGAGCAGCCACCTGGGCTGGCGCCGGGGCGGAAGCGGCCCGGAACTGCGAGGCCGACTGGACCGACCCGACCTTGAGTGTGAGGCCCTTGGTGAGGACACCGGTGATGCCGCCCAGCAGGTTGCCCAAGCCGAGGATGTTGCCACCCAGGCCACCCAGGACGGGGAGGGCGGCGGGGGTGAGGCCGGCGCCGGTGAGGGCGCCCAGCGACGACAGGGCGCCGTTGCCGGTGAGGGTGCCGACCAGGTTCGACAGCAGCGCCGGCGGCGTGATCTTCAGTGACAGGATGTCGATGCCGGCCAGGGCGTTGTTGTAGCCGTTGGCCGAGGTGACGCTGGTGGACTTGTCGAACACGCCCACCTTTACAAGGTCCTTCAGCGAGGGATCGATGATCCCGAGCACGTTGCCCAGCTGGGTGGTGACGGCGTTGACCGTGTTGCCCACCGAGAGTAGGTCGAGGCCGGGGAGGTTCAGGCCCAGGACGCTCAGCCCGCCCACCTTGCCGGTGACGTCGGCGGCCGAATCGGCCAGCGTGGCGGCAGCCTTGGTGGTGGCGCCGATGGTTGCGCCGTCGAGCTTGAGCAGGCTCAGGTTGCCCAGGGCGCCGAGGGCCGTGTTCAGCAGGTTCGACAGCGTGCCCTGCAGGGTGCCCAGCAGGTCGGACACCGTGCCGAGGCCAAGGGCGCTGAGGTCGACCGGCACCAGGCTGGTGCCGCCGAGCGGGACCAGCGTGGTGAGCGACAGACCGCCCAGCAGGCCGCTGACGACGGGCACAGAGTTGACGACGGACCCCAGGAGGGCGTTGTTGCCTGTCACCTGGGTGAGGATGCCGCTGATCGTGGTCGTGAGGCCGGTGACCGCCGACTGCAGGTCGGCGGCACCACCCGGCAGGGCCAGCGGGAGCTGGAGGGCCGACAGCAGGTTGCTGACGGTGCCGAGCGGCAGCTTGGCCAGGTCGAGGCTCAGGCCGGCCAGCAGGTCACCCAGGCTGAGCAGTGAGATGGCGTCGACTGTGAGCGCCCGGTTGCCGTTGGCCGACGCCAGAGCAGCGGCGGTGCCCTGCTTGTTGCTCACGCTCTTGACCTTGAGCAGGCCGGTCACGAGCGACAGGTTGGCGAGGGCCGAGTCGAGGCCGGTGCGTGCACCGGCGCCGTCGAGGGCCGAGGTGAGGCTGGTCGGGATGATCGCGCCGCCGAGAAGGCCGAGGGGCAGGCCGAGCACGCCGCCCGGGCTGGCCAGGTCGAGGGCCGAGCCGGAGACATTCGGGTTGCCGCCCGGGGTCCTGGACTCGAAGGTCGGCAGGTTGCCGACGATGCCGCTCAGGCCCGGGATGACGCTCGACGTGAGCGACAAGGGCACCAGGTTGGTGACGGCATGCGCCTGCGCCACTGCGCTGTCGATCGTGCTCTGGGCCTTGTCGGCCAGGACCTTGACGTCGAGGAGCGAGCCGTCGCCGAGCACGAGGTCGATGAGGGTCTGCGACGCCTTCGACGTGCCGACACCTTCAGCCGATTGCGCTCCGGCCTGGCTGGGTGCTGCAACCGCTGCTGTCAGGCAGAGGGCTGCCGCACCCGCGACGAGTCGTACACCAAATTTCTTCTTTTCCACAGTCCCACCTGTCTCGAAAGGTTGCCCCGGTATCGGATACGGCCCATTGCGGCGCCGGTGTGGCAAGAATGGGCTAGTGGTCAGTCTGCGTCAAGAGGTAGTTAGTACGTAGGCAAAAGATCCCGGTATGACCGAAACCGGATCGGCGCGAACGGTGCGTTTCAACCGGCTGACCAACCTGTAACAAGGTCCACTAGCTCGAACAGTCTAGTCACCGTCGCATCCGGCTCGATGGGATAGTCCGGCACGTGGGGGTTTGGACGGAGCACCGTGCGCATGCCGGCACGCTTGGCGCCATGCACGTCGTCGTAGGGTCGATCACCCACGAACACGGTTCGTGCGGGGTCGGTCACTCCCAGTGGGTCGAGGACGGCCCGGAACGCCGCTGGGTGAGGTTTCGTCCACGACAGCTCGCTCGTATAGCACCGTACGTCGAGGAACCGGGCTAGTCCGTCCCGCTCCAAGAAGTGCTCGTGGAACCTCCGCGGCCAGTGCGTGTTCGACAGCAGTCCCGTGCGGATGCCCATGTCACGCAGCGCCGAGAGGGTGGCCGCCGCCTCCGGGTCGTGGCGGACGTGGGGCGTCCAGGCGTCGAGGTGGTACGTGGCCGCCTCCTCCAGCACGGCTTCGGCCACGTCGAGGCCCAGGTCGGCGGACGCAACGGCGAGCAAGGAAGAGAGCGTCGTGCTTCGCTGGTCGACGGCGATTCGGGCCCACGAGGCCTCCTCCACCGCCACCAGCCGGGCGCACACCTCCTCCTCCCGGTTCGGCGCCAGGTGGCGGGCGGCCAGGCGCCACATGTCGGGCATATCGATGTCGGCATAGGTGGCGAGGGTGCCGCCCCAGTCGAAAACCACCGCCTGGATGTGTGTCATGGCCCGGCCGGGCCCCCGGTGCGCTTGTCGAGCCAGCGCCGGAGGCCGGCCGCGTTGGAGTGGACGCCGTTGAGGGTCTCCAGCTTCTGGCGGTGGGCCTCGTCGACCCCCGCCAGCTCGGCTGCGAAGGCCGCCTCCAGGGCGGCGGCCACGTCAGCCCCCTGGCGCCATGCCTGTTCGGCCACCGACGCCCAGGCCGACAGGGTGGAAGCCGCCTCCTCGAGCACCGTGCCCGGCTCGGGCACGAGGCCGTAGTGCGCGAGGGCGATGCCCGACGGGCTGCGGTCGGCGAAGCGGCGCAGGGACGCCAGCGCCTGGTCGAGGTCGAAGTCGGGTGGTGGGGTGGCCGGGCGCAGGACGCCGGCATCAGGCAGGCGCACCCCGACGGCGTCGCCGGCGAACAGGATGCCGCTCTCCGAGTCGTGCACGGCCAGGTGGTGCTTGGCGTGACCGGGCGAGTCGACGGCCGTGAGCGTGCGGCCCGGCCCCACCACCACCTCGTCGCCGTCCCCCAGGACCCGGATGCGTTCGACGGGCGTGGGATCGAGGCGGCCGTAGAGGGAGTCGAGCAGGTCGCCGTAGACCTGGGCCGCCGACGCCACGAGGCGCGACGGGTCGGCAAGGTGGCGCGCCCCCTTCTCGTGCACATACACGGTGGCGTTCGGGAAGGCGCGGGCTACGTCGCCCACCCCACCCGCGTGGTCGAGATGGATGTGGGTGACGATGACGCCGGCCAGGTCCCCCGGGCCTACGCCGAGGCCGTCCAGCAGGGCGAGCAGGCGGGGTACCGAGGACTGGCTGCCCGTCTCCACCAGCACCGGGGCGTGGCCCTCGACCAGGTAGCCGGCTGTCATCCGCTCCCACCCGCCGAGCAGGGTGTCGAGCTGAAGCACGCCGGGGCCGACGGCCACCGGCATGCCCTCGGGCGGGGGCGATGCGGTGCCTGTTTGCTCACCGGACGGTGCTGCCGGGCTGCTGGCGGCCACGGGCGTACGGTAGCGGCATGCCCCAGTCGCCCCGGCGCTGCCCGGCGTGCGGGTTCGACCACCGGTCGGTGGGCCCGGCCGACGCCGCCGCCGCCGCCCGCTCGTTCCCGCGCCGATTCCGGGGCCTGCTGGTGCGTCCCGACGAGGACGACCCCGCAATCGTCCACCGGTCGCCAGGCCCCGGCGAGGCATCGGCCCTCGACCACGCCGCCGCCGCGGCCCACGGCATGGCGGCGGCGGCCCGGTCGCTCACGCAGGTGCAGGTCCACGACGGCGTCGGCGTCGACCTCGGGCCTGATCCCGGCGACGGCCGGGTCGCCGGGGAGGCCCGCAGGCAGTCCCTGGAGGACGTGCTCGGGCAGGTGACGCAGGCGGCGGGCGACCTGGCCGACGCCATCGAGTCAGTGCACGGTGACGCGTGGGCCCGCACGGGCCTGCTTCCCGGAGCGGGCGAGGTCCACGCCCTCGACATCGCCCGAGCCGGCGTGCACGCCGGCTCGCACCAACTCCGGGTGGCCGAGCGGGTGCTCTCCCGGGCCCGCCTCCTTCCCCGCTGAGCGCTTCTCGGTACGGCAAACGACCCCAGCGGTCGTTTCCCTTACCCAGAACGCGCAGGCGAGCGGGTCACGCCAGCTCGACCAGGTCGAGCATGTCCTCGCTGAACCAGTCGAGCGTGCCCTCGGGGAGGAGGAGCACACGCTGGGGGGCGAGCGACTCGACGAAGGTGGCGTCGTGGCTCACCAGCACCATGGAGCCGGGCCAGGCGGCCAGCGCCTCGGCCACCGCCTCGCGGGAGGGCGGGTCCAGGTTGTTGGTGGGCTCGTCGAGGAGCAGCAGGTTGTGCCGCCCGGCCACGAGCTGGGCCAGTGAGAGCTTGGTCTTCTCCCCGCCGGACAGGGTGGCTGCGTCCTGGAAGGCGACCTCGCCGACGAGCCCGAACATGCCGAGCAGCCCCCGTAGCTCCTGGTCGGGCAGGGCGCAGTCCTCCCGCAGATGGGTGAGCACGTCCTTTCCGCGGGTGATCCCCTCGTGCTCCTGGGCGTAGTAGCCCTTGGACACGCCGTGGCCGAGGTGCACTGTGCCGGCATCGGCCGTGGTCTCTCCCGCCAGGATTCGCAGGAGCGTGGTCTTGCCGGCGCCGTTGAGGCCCATGACCAGCAGGCGCTGGCCGCGCTCCACCGACAGGTCGACATCGTCGAGCACCGGCGGCCCGCCGTAGCTCTTGGTGAGACCCTCCACGTCGAGCACCAGCCGGCCGCTCGGTGGCGCCGGCGGGAAGCGCACGCGGTAGCGGCGCTCCTTGGCAGGGCCGGTGACGGCCACCGCCTCCAGGCGGGACACGCGGGTGTCGATCGACTTGGCGATGCGGGCCCGCTTGACCGTCTGTCCCCGCATGGAGTCGGCCAGGGACGCCAGGCGCTCGATCTCGCCGGCCTGGCGCTCGGCCAGCTTGGCCAGGCGGACCTCGTCGCGCTGGCGGGCGGCCCGGTACTGGCTGTAGGTGCCCTTGTAGGCCACCACCTCGCCCTCGTCGAGATGGAGGACGCGGGTGATCGCCTCGTCGAGCAGGGCCAGGTCGTGGCTCACCACCAGCAGGGCCCCCCGGTAGGACCGCAGGAAGTTGAGGAGCCACGTGCTGGCATCGGTGTCGAGGTGGTTGGTGGGCTCGTCGAGAAGGAGCAGGTCGCTGCCGGCGAACAGGATGCGGGCCAGTTCGACTCGCCGGCGCTCGCCGCCCGACAGCACCTGCACGGGAAGATCGATCCGATCGGGCGACAGGCCGAGGCCGGCCACGATGCGGCGTACCTCGGCCTCCGCTGCGTACCCCCCGGCCTGGGAGAAGGCGTCCTCCGCCTTGGAGAAGCGGGCCACGTTGCGGTCCGACGGGTTCTCCTCGATGGCGAGTCGCAGCTTCTCGATCCGCACCGCCGCCTCGTCGAAGCCCCGTCCGGACAGGACGTGGGACAGGGCGGTGGCGTCCACTCCGCTGCCCGCCGGGCGGGCCTCCTGGCGCAGGAACCCGAGGGCGCCCCGGCGAAGGGCGGTGCCCCCGGCGGGGGGCGCCTCCCCCGCCAGGACCGACAACATGCTGGTCTTGCCCGCGCCGTTGCGACCCACCAGGCCGACCTTCTCGCCGGCGCGCACGCCGAAGGTGGCGCCGTGGACGACAAGCCGCCCACCCACTTCCACCTTGAGGTCCCGGACCTGGAGCATCTCCCCATCGTGGTGGCTGGGCGACGAACTGACCAACCCCGACCCGCCAGGGCTGGGCTAGGTGGCGGGCTGCCCGGGCACGGCTTGGATGTTCAGTTCGATCCTGAGCTGGCGCCCGACGAGGACACCGCCGGTCTCCAGCGCCATGTTCCAAGTGAGGCCGTACTCCTCCCGGTCGACGTCGAACCCGGCCGAGAACACCACCCGGGGGCCGCCGTAGGCCGAGCCCACGCCCTCGAGCTCAACCTCGACGGTGATGGGCCTGGTGACGTCGCGCACCGTGAGGTCGCCCGTCAACGCCCAGCGGCCCTTCCTGGCCGGCTCGATCGAGGTGCTCTTGAACGTGATGTGCGGGTAGGTGCCCGTCTCCAGGAAGTCGGCGTTGCGCAGGTGCTCGTCACGCCGTGCGTCGCCGGTGGAGATGCTGGCGGCGTCGATGGTGAGCTCCACCGAGGAGTCCTCGGGGCGGTCGGCGACGACGACTGTGCCGGTGAAGGCGTCGAAGCGGCCACGGACCTTGGAGATCACCATGTGCCTGGCGATCACCTCAACGCTGGAGTGCGAGGGATCGATCACCCACGCGCCGGGTGCGGGCAGCTCGACACCGTTGACGTTCCTGGTGGCGGCTGCAGTGCTTGTGGTCATCGGGGGTCTCCTCTGGGACGTTTGTAGCGTGTTCAACAATTGCAGAGACAACTTCTATTCCCGTCCACACAGCTATCATGGCCACGTGGCCGACGGGCTCGACGATCGTCGATTGGCCGCCTGGCGCGCCTTTCTCATGGCCCATGCCACCGTCGTCGACCGCCTCGACCGCGAGCTCCAGGAGGAGCACGGACTGGCCCTTACCTGGTACGAGGTGCTGCTCCATCTCAACCGGGCGCCCGATCACCGGCTGCGGCTCAGCGAGCTGGCGGACCGTCTCGTGCTGAGCCGCAGCGGTCTCACACGCCTGGTCGACCGCATGGTGGCGGCGGGCCTGCTCGAACGGGCGGTGTGCCGCACGGACCGCCGTGGCGCATTCGCCGTGCTCACCCCGGACGGACTGTCCCGGCTGCGCAAGGCTGCGCCCACGCACCTGCGGGGCGTGGAGCAGCATTTCACCGGCCTGCTCGCCGACGACGAGCTCCGCGCCATCCGCACCGGCCTCGCAAAGGTGGCCGAGGGTGGCAGGGGCGCAGCCCTCCGGAGCGACCCCGGCTGCTGAGCCGCCGCTTCGGCGGGCGGTCCCGTTACGGTTGAGCCGTGGAACGCTCCGTACTCCAGGGGCTGGCCATGTTCCGGTGGGTGGCGTGGGCGTGGATGGCGGTGGTGCTCGGCGTCTCCCGCCATGACCTGGCCCGCCCGGGTCTGGCCGCGGTCCTGGTGGGCGGCGCGCTGGCCGTCACCATCGTCGACACCAGCCTGTGGCGCGCCGACCCTCGGCGGCTGCTGACACCGGGGCCGGTGGCAGTCGAACTGGCGGTCGGCGCCGCCCTGGTGGCCCTCGACGGCTGGGCCCGGCGTCCCGGCACCGTGTTCCTGTCCGGCCAGTCCATCGGCTCCACCTGGCCCCTCGTCGGCATCCTCGGCGCCGGCGTGGCCTTCGGCCCCGGATGGGGTGCGGCGGCCGGCGTGGCCATGGGTGCGGCCAGGGTCGGGTCCACCCTGCTCAACGACGTGGGCGGCTACTCGTCCGCCGGCGTGCTCTCCCTCACCAACACCGTGGTCTTCTACGCCTTGGCCGGCGGGGTGGCGGGCTACGTCTACCGGCTGCTGGTGCGGGCCCGCGAAGAGGTGGCCGGCGCCCGCGCCCGCGAGGAGGTGGCCCGCACGCTGCACGACGGCGTGCTCCAGACGCTGGCCGTGGTGGAGCGGCGGGCCGGCGACCCGGCCCTGTCCCGTCTGGCCCGGGAGCAGGAGCGCGACCTGCGGGAGTTCCTCTTCGGGTCCAAGCCGGCGGCCACCGATCTCGGAGCCGCGCTGCGCTCGGCCGCCGCCCGGTTCGAGGACGTCTTCGGCGGCCGGGCCCAGGTGCTGGTGCCGGACGAGCTGGGCCTGCCCAGGGCTTCGGTGGCGGCGCTGGCCGGTGCGGTGGGCGAGGCGCTCACCAACGCCGGCAAGCACGGCCAGGCCAAGAAGGTGGTGATCTTCGTGGACGACGAGGACGGCGTCTTCTGCTCGGTGAAGGACGACGGCTGCGGGTTCGACCCGGCCGCGACCACCGAGGGAGTCGGGCTGTCGCGGTCGATCCGCGGCCGCATGGAAGAGGTCGGTGGGCGCGTCGAGGTGGCGGCGGCGAGCGGCAGCGGCACGGAGGTACGACTGTGGCTCCCATGATCCGGGTGGTGCTGGCCGACGACCATCCGATCTGGCGCGACGGCGTGCGCAACGACCTGGGCGACGGCTTCACGGTCGTGGGCGAGGCGGGGTCGGCCGACGAGGCCATCGCCGCCATCGGCGCCACGTCGCCCGACCTGGTCGTGTGCGACCTGCACATGCCCGGCGGCGGTGGGATCAAGGTCGCCCGCACCTGCGCCGAGCAGACCCGCATCGTGATGCTCACCGTGTCGGAGCAGGAGCGCGACCTGCTGGACGCCGTGGCCGCCGGCGCCGTGGGCTACCTGGTGAAGTCCACGCCCGGCCCTGAGCTGCGGGCGTCCCTGGTGCGGGCGGCGAAGGGCGAGCCGGTGTTCTCCCCGGCCCTGGCCGCCCTCGTGCTGGGCGAGTTCCGCCGCATGGCCAAGACGGCCACCGGGTCCAACCCCCTGTCGGAGCGCGAGCGCGAGGTGCTGCTCCTGGTGGCCAGGGGGCACACCTACCGCGAGATCGGCGGGCAGCTCTACATCGCCGAGAAGACGGTGGAGAACCACGTCCGCAACATCCTCGGCAAGCTCCACCTGAGCCGGAAGCAGGAGCTCATCCGCTACGCGGTGGAGCACGGCCTGGAATAGGTTTTCGCCTCGCAACCGGAGGTTGCTCGGCGAGCTGGTCGTGCTGCGGGTGGCCAGCAGAGCTGGCCGCCCTTCGCCCGTTCTTCCTTTTGGCCGCCATCCGGGGAGGCCGCCCTCCGGGCGGCGTGGGGCGGCCGGCGGCGCTACTGCGAACCACCCGTCTGGGGAGGCCCCAGCGGCATTTGGGGGCCGGGACGGATGGGCCTCTCGGCGGCGCTCCTTCAGGCTCGAAGGCATGCAGACCTTCACCGCAGAGCCCGAGGGCGGGGCCGTGCCCCGCCCGCCGTCCACCGGCCCCGTTGCCGCGACCTGGGTCGCCAGCACCGGGGCCTTCCTGTTGCTGGCGGCAGCCGCCGTGTTCACGGCCGTCAGCTGGGACCGCCTCCCGGAGATGGCCAAGCTGGCCTTCATCCTCGGCGTCACCGGTACGTGCATCGCCGGCGGTCGGGCCGTGCGGCACTCGCTGCCCGCCACCGGCGACGTGATCTTCCACCTCGGCGCCTTCCTCCTGCCCATCGACGTGGCCGGCCTCGGCCTGCGGGCGTCGATCGGCTGGCGGGCGATCGTCGTGTCCGAGGGCGTGGTGGGCGTCGTCGCCCTCGGCGGCCTCGCCGCCGCCTCCGGTTCCGTCGTCCTCGGCTGGGCGGCGACGCTGTCGATGGTGGTGCTCGCCGTCGGCATCGCGGCGGTGTCGCCCGTGCCTGCGGTCGCCGCCCTGGCCTTCGCCGCGGTGGCCGCCCACCTGATCGGCGACCACCGGCGGGCCCGGGCGTGGTCCATGCTCGCCGCCCTCGGACCGGTGCTCGGTCTGGCCGTCCGGTCGGCCCTGTCCGGGACAGGGCTCGGCGCCGGCGTGCTGGCCGAACTCGGCGTCGACGGGGGCATCGTGGCCCTCGCCGGCTGCCTGGCCTCCGCCGTGGTGCTCGGCCGCGAGGCCCGGGCCCGAACCGACGTGGCCCTGGCCGGCCTGGCCGTGGCCGCCGGCCTAAGCGGCATCGCCGCCACATGGGCGTCCGCAGGGATCTCCGGTGACACCACCTGGCTGGCGCTGCCGGTCGCCTTCCTCGCGACCCAGGTCGTGGCCGTCCTGTGCGAGCGGGACGTGTTCTGGCGCCACCCGGCCCGCTCCTTGGCCGCCCTGGCAGAGGTCGTCGCCGCGGTGGTCGGCGGGCTCTGGACGGCGCTGCTCGTGCTGGGCGCCCCCTACGTGGAGACCGGCCTCGACTTCTTCTCGGACGGCCCCGGGTGGGTGGCCCGGCCCGGCGCCGGCGCCTCGCTGGCCGCCCTCGCCCTCGGGTGGGCGGTCGCCGGCCTCCGTCGCCGGCGCAGCTCGACGACCTTCGCCGACGCCGTCCGGGCCGTGGCCGCTCCGGCGACCGGCGTGTGGTGTGCCCTCGCCGCTGTCGCCGCCGTCGAGGTGGGGACGGCATCCGGCCCCGCCACCGCCGGCGCCCTCCTGGCTGCCGCCGCCGTCCTGGTGTGGGCCGGTGGCCGGGCGGCCCAGGTGACCGGCACCGGCCTCGCCTGGTGGGCACCCGTCGCCATGGCCGCCGCCTCGGTCTCCTCCGTGGCCACGCTGGCGGCGGGCGCCGGCTCGACCGCCGTACTGGCCATGGGCGCGGCCCTTGCCGGGCGGCTCGGGCACGTGGCTCGGGTGCGGTCGCTCGGCTCCGCGGCGGTGGCGTGCGCCGCCGCCGGCACCATGCTCGCGGTGGACACCCCGGCCGGACCGAGCCTGTCCGGCGGGTCGGCGCTCGCCCTCTTCGTCGCCCAGGCCTGGCTGGTGGCGACCTCCCTCCACGGCTTCGACGCCGTCACCGGCCACGCCGGCCGGTTGGCGATGCTCAGCGCCGCCGGCCTCGCACTGGCGCTGGAACCGTCCGCCGGGCTGCCCGTCATCGCCCTCACCGCCGCCCTCCTGGTGGCCGACACCCTGCGCCTGCGCGACCGCATCGCCGGCCTCGCCGCCGCCGCTTCCGTCCAGGCGCTGGTGGGCATGCTGGCCGCCCAAGCCGGCTTCGACGTGCCCCAGACGGGCCTGGCGCTCGTCCTGGCCGCCGTCGTGTGGGGCGGCCTGGCGGCCCTGGTGGACGACGAGTGGCGGGCTCCGCTGGTCGCCGCCGCCGTGCTGGGCGTGGGCACCGGGCTGGCCCTGGCATCGGGCGACCAACGCATGCTGGCCGACGCTGTAATCGTGAGCGGCGGCCTGCTGGCGGCCGCCGGCATCGGCACCGGCCACCTCGGGCTGGCCCACGTGGGCGGGATGGCCGCCACCCTCGGCATCGTCGGCCACCTCGACGCCTCCGGCGTCGGTGCCCTCGAGCCGTACGTCGCCCCCGTCGCCCTCCAGTTGGTCGCGGCCGGATGGCACGGCAGGCGGAACCGCACGCTCAGCTCGTGGACGGCGTACGCCCCGGCCGTCGCCCTCCTGGGGGGCGCGGCGGTAGCCGAGCGCCTGGGCGGCGGGCCGGCGTGGCATGCGGTGATCGCCGGCGCCGTCGGCGTGGCGGCGGTGGCCTGCGGGGGCTGGCGCCGCCTGGCCGGTCCCCTCTTCCTGGGAACGGGTCTCCTGGTGGCCGTCACCGGCTTGGAGTGCCTCGGCGCCCTGGCCGGCGTGCCCACGTGGGCGTGGCTGGCCGCCGGCGGCTCGGTGCTGCTGGGCGTCGGCGTGGCGCTGGAGCGGGCCGACGCCACCCCCGCCCAGGCGGGCCGCCGCCTGGTGGACGTGATCGCCGAGCGCTTCGAGTAGGAAGCCCGCCGTCGAAGCCCGCCGGGCACACCGCCTCCTAAAGGCCGTCGATGCCGAGGAGCCTGGGCCGGGTGACGGCCCGGGCACCTCGCCACAACCCCGCCACGGCGGCTACCCACGGGCGACGGTGAGCAGCCGCCGCTTGTTGACGCTCACGCCGATCGCCCGGCCCGGTCCCCATCGAGGTAGCCGTCGGGCAGCGGCGGATCGGGGCCCGACCGGCGAGCCTGGCCGCCTCCCTGCGCACCACAAAAGAACGAGCGTCGGCCGCCGTCGAGCTCGACCACCGCGTCGGCGGCCGTCGGGTCAGGGTGCCGGCGGCCCTTGCCTGGCCGGCGGCGTGACACGGGGATGCGTTGGGCGGCGCCGCACCGCTGACGGGCGTACACGCGCCGGAGCCCCTGGACGAACCAGGGGCTCCGTAGCTCCCGGGGGGCGGGACACCGCTACCCTAGTCAAATTCGGCCGATTGTCCAGGCCGACTCGCCGGAATCGACGGATTAGCCCGATCCGGGATTCCTATGGAGAAGTCCCCTTCGTTCGCTGGTCACGATTTCGTCAGACGACCAGGCGCCGGGCCAGCCCCCCGCCGGCTGCGATGTCGGCCCGGATCGAGTCGTGGCGGGCGAACACCCGCAGCGCGTGGCCCATGTGAAGCGAGGCCCACGACACGCCGAGCAGGAGCACAACGGCCGAGGACCGGGCCGCGCTGGTGATGAAGGCGTGGCCGGACGACCCGGTGAGTGCGGAGAACACCAAGGCGGTCACCATGGCGGCGCATGGGAGCAGCCAGCCCACCTGCGTACGAAGTACCTGCTTCCAGCCCTGGCCTGCCACAGCGCCTCCCGTTGGTGCGGCCCGCTGCAATCTGGGACCTTCAGCCCAAACGTACGCACGCCCTCCCGCCACGCCAAGGCACATTCCGATGGAACTAGACCGTTCATGGTCCTTCGGGCGCGGAGGTGTAACACACCCCTGCCTACCGGGACGGCAAGACTGACGAGTCACCCTGGGAAGGAAGTCGATGGCCCTCACCGAAGAGCAGGAAGCGCTGTGCGCCGAGTCGCCGTTCGACTTCTCCGACCTGCGGGCGCTGTTCATCAGCTGCACGCTGAAGCGGTCGCCGGAGGTCTCCCATACGGAGGGCCTCGCCGCCCGCTCGATGGAGATCATGCGCAGGAACGGGGTGACGGTGGACCTGGTGCGGGCCGCCGACCACGACATCCCCGTGGGCGTCTACCCGGACATGACCGAGCGCGGCTTCGAGGTCGACGAGTGGCCCGCCATCTTCGAACAGGTCAAGGCGGCCGACATCCTGGTGCTCTGCACGTCGATCTGGCTGGGCGAGAAGTCGTCGGTGTGCACCAAGGTGGTGGAGCGCCTCTACGGCAACTCCCATCTCCTCAACGACGCCGGCCAGTACGCCTACTACGGGCGGGTAGGCGGGTGCCTCGTCACCGGCAACGAGGACGGCGTGAAGCACTGCGCAATGAACATCCTCTACAGCCTCCAGCACCTCGGCTACGTGATCCCGCCCCAGGCCGACGCAGGCTGGATCGGCGAGGCGGGACCGGGACCGTCCTACCTGGACGAGGGATCAGGCGGGCCGGAGAACGACTTCACCAACCGCAACACCACCTTCATGACGTGGAACCTGCTGCATCTCGCCCGCATGCTCAAAGATGCCGGCGGCATCCCCGCCCACGGCAACCAGCGCTCCGCGTGGGACGCCGGGTGCCGCTTCGACTTCGCCAACCCCGAGCACCGCTGAACCCGTGGTGACGGCGGGCACCTGCTCCTTCCGAGGCCGAGCCGAGGTTCAGTCGGCGGCGCCGGACAGGCGGAGGCGGCCGAGGCGGCGCCTCGCCACCAGGAGACCGATGACGCTGATGACGGCCAGGCGCACAAGGGCGCCGGCGCCGGCGGGGATGCCGTCGCGGGCGAGGCCCTCGGGGACGCCGGGGGCGAAGTCGACGAACACGGCCCTGGCCTCCCACATGGGTGACCACTGGGCGATGCCGGTGAGCGCGGTGCCGAGCAGCCGCTCGACCAGGAAGACGTAGGCCAGCGACCACACGGCCGCCCGCCGGGCCACGCACCCGATGGCGATGAACACCGAGATGTAGGCGGCTGCGCCCGCTGCCGCCGCCAGCGCGGCCGGCCCTGCCGCCCCGGGCTGGCCGGCGACGAGGGCGGCAACGGCGCAGGCGGGGACCACCGTGGCGAAGGCGGCGATGCAGCCGCCCAGCCAGCGCCCCACGACGATCAACCCCAGCGGTGTGGGCGTCTGCCAGGTGAAGTGGAACACGCCCGAGCGGACCTCGGCACCGAGCACGGCGTCGCCGATCACGAGCGAGGCGATGGGCACAACCAGGGCGAAGGTCCCGTCCGCCGCCACCCGGGCGAACGCCTCGCTCGCGGGCGCGTCGATGGCCAGGCTCAGGAGCCCGAACAGCAGGGCGCCGGCGCACGGCAGCAGGCAGCCCAGCCAGCGCTTGCGGCCGATGCACGACCGCAGTGTGTACTCGACGACCGCCCGCAACCGGGTCCCCGTCCAACCGGCCGGCGCCGCCGGCCTCGCCGGCGCCGTCACCGGTCCCGCCCAGGCGCCGCTGCCGCCGCCGGTCGCTCCCCGCCGACGGTTCGTTCGGCGTGGGCCCCCCGGTTCCGGGAGCCGGCGCCGCCAGAGATGGCCACCGCGGGGCGGCTCATCGGACCAGCTCGCGGAAGAGGCTCTCGAGGGAGTCGTCGAGCGGGCGGACCTCGTCGAGGTGGACGGACAGGTCCCGGGCCACGGTGGGCAGCGCCAGGGCGAGCTCGGCGGCCCGGCTGGTGGACACCACCAGGTCGGCGCCGTCGACCCGCACGCCGCTCACCGACCCGAGACCCACCAGGGCGGCGGCCAGGCGCCGGTTGTCGCCCGCCCGCACCAGCACGTGGCGGGGACGGTCGTTCATGGCGTCTCGGATGGCTCGCTGGCCGCCGGCTGCGGCGAGGCGCCCGTGGACGATGACGATGATGCGGTCCGCCAGCCGCTCCACCTCGTGCAGCACGTGGGAGCTGACGATGACGGTGCGGCCCTCGGCGCCGAGGCGGCGGAACAGCTCGATCAGTGACGCCCGCTGCACCGGGTCGGCGCCGTTGAGAGGCTCGTCCAGCACCAGCACCGACGGATCGCCAACCAGGGCGGCGGCCACCTTGGTGCGCTGGCGCATGCCCTTGCTGAAGCCGTCGACCTTGCGGCCGGCCACTTCGAGCATCCCTACCTGGTCGAGGGCGCGGTCGGGTGCGTCACGGTCCCCGATGGCATGCAGGTCGGCCACGTAGGCGACGAACTGGCGGGCCGTCAGCCCCGACGGCACCGCCTCGTCCTCGGGGACGAGCGCCACCCGGGCGTGCACGGACCGGTCGGCGCGAGGGTCGCGGCACTCGATGCGCACGGTCCCCTGGTTCACCGGTACGAGCCCCGTGATGGCGCGCATGAGCGTGGTCTTGCCTGCCCCGTTGGGGCCGAGGAGGCCGGTCACGCCGGCGCCGAACGAGCAGCTCAACTCGGACAGGGCCACGTTCTGCCCGAACCACACCGAGGCGTTCGTCACCTCGACGGTTGCACCCGGGGCGAAGGCGGGGTCGCCGGCGTCGGTCATCGCTCCGTCCACCGGTAGCGGTACAGCAGGACGGCGGCGGCAACCGCCGCCACGACGAGGTAGGCGGTCACCGCCAGCAGCCCGCCGCCGGCCACCCCGGTCAGGGGCGACTCCGGGTCGACATGGCCGAGGAAGATGAGGTCGCGCAGGTAGATCGGAAGCGCGAGGACGTTGACGAGGGCGCCGAGCGAGCCCGTGCGGTCGACCGACTCGGGGTCGCTCGTGAGGATCGCCGATGTGATGGACGACACGAGGAAGAGGCCGATGAAGCCGGCCCCGGCCACGATGCGGCGGCTGGCCAGAGAGGCGATGGCCACGCCCACCACGGCGTAGAAGCCAGCCAGGACGACGACGGCCAACGGCACCTTCCAGAGCACCTCGGCGTTGTCCCGCACGTAGTCGATGGCGCTGTCGCTCACCAGCGTCTGGCCGACGAAGAGCACGACCTGGGGCAGGAACGAGAAGGCGAAGAGGACGGAGAAGATGGCGCCCACCTTGGCCATGACGTAGTCGGCGCCGGTGAGCGGCCGGGCGAACAGCAGCGGCAACACCCGCTGGCGGCGGTCGGGGCAGATGATGTCGGGCGCGGTCAGGGCGACGAACACCAGCAGCGTGCTCGACACCCCCACGTACTCCCGGTAGGTGATGAACTCGATCGGGTTCCCGATGCGGTCCCTGGTGACGTAGGCGATGCCCACGTTGACGATGGCGGGGATGGTGACGATGCCAAGGAGGACGAACGGCGCCACCTTCTGGCGCCACGACCGTCGCAGCCCCAGCGCCCGGCGGATCGATGCCCGGTACAAGGCGAGGGTGGCCGCCCGCCGCCCGCCCCGGGGGCCCTCATAGGGCCGGTAGCCGCGGTCGTAGACGGCGCCGGCGCCGCCCGTCGTGGAACTCATCGGGAGTCGCCCATCGGCTAGCAGGGCCGCCCGCTCATGTCATCGGATCGCTGGGCCGCTCGGGCCCCGCCCGCACCGCCGCGCTCGCTCACGGCCGGCCCGCCCGCTGGAGGAAAACGTCGTCGAGCGATGTGAGCCTGGATCCCATGCGGTACAGCGGCAGGCCCAGGTCGGCGATGGCGTCGCGCACACGGTCGAGCTGGTCGTTGCCGTCGACGGTGGCCTCCACCCGCCCGTCCACCACCGCCGCGCTGATCCCCCGCCGCACCAGCTCGGCCGCCAGGTGCTCGGCGGCGGCGCCATGGCCCACGTCGACGGTGACGGTGCCGGTGCGCTCGAGCAACGAGTCGGTAGGGCCCGACACCACGAGGCGACCGGCGTCGAGCATGAGGACGTGGTGGCACACCTGCTGCACGTCGTCGAGCAGGTGCGTCGACATCAGCACCGAGATGCCGAAGAGGCCGAGGCGGGCCACCAGGGCGAGCATCTCCTCCCGCCCGGCGGGGTCGAGGCCGGCGGTGGGCTCGTCGAGGAGGACGAGGTCGGGCCCGCCCACCAGCGCCTGGGCCAGCTTGGCCCGCTGGCGCATGCCGGTGGAGAAGCCGCCGATGGGGCGGAAGCGGGCCTCGTCGAGGCCCACCAGGTCGAGCACCTCCGACGCCCGCCGGCGGGCGGCCCGGGCGGGCAGGCCGCTGAGCTCACCGAAGGTGGCCACCACGTCGGCCGCCGTCTGGTCGAGCGGGAGGCATTCGTGCTCGGGCATGTACCCGAGTCGCGAGCGCACGGCGACGGGGTCAGCGGCTACGGAGATGCCCGCCACGTCGACCGTCCCCTCGGTGGGCCTGGCCAGGCCGAGCAGGATGCGGAACAGCGTGGTCTTGCCGGCGCCGTTGGCCCCCACCACGCCGATGAGCCCTCGCGGCACCTCGACCGTGAGCCCGTCGAGGGCCGTCACCGGGCCGTAGCGCTTGGTGAGCCCGGTGATCCGAAGGAGGGGCTCCACGCTCACCGGCGCAGTCTTACAGGTGGGGATCGTGCGATCGCTCGTCGCTCGTCCCCACAGGCCGTCCGGCTATGCGACTGTTACATGAGCACCAGCCTCAAGGAGCGACCACGTGAACCTCGCAAAGCTCGTCCAGAAGGCCAAGCAGGTAGCGGACAAGAATGGCGAAAAGATCGCAGCCGGCGTCGGCAAGGCCACGGACCTCGTGGACAAGAAGACCAAGGGCAAGCACCACGACAAGCTCGAGAAGCTCGACGACCTCGCCGCCAAGCTCGACAAGACCAAGGGCGACGGCGACACGCCACCCGCCGCCCCGCCCGCCTGAAAGCTCTACCCCGCCCGCACCACCGAGGCGATGGTCAGGTAGTGGCACGCCGCCGCGCCCGCAACCATGACGTGCCAGACCTCGTGGTAGCCGAAGACCGCGGGTGCCGGGTCCGGCCGATGGTGCACGAGCACGACGCCGCCCACCGTGTAGAGCAGTCCGCCCACAACCAGCAGGGCGAGGGCGGCCCCGCCGATCCGCTGTGACAGCTCCGGCAGCCCCACGACCATCATCCAGCCCAGGGCGATGTAGCCGAGCAGGCTGAGGGCCGGCTTGCTGGCTACCTCGAACAGGGCGACACCCGCGCCGAGGGCGGCGCCGGCCCACACCGCGGCGAGGATGGCGAGGCCCAACTTCCCGCCCAGCGCCACAACGCACAAGGGCGTGTAGGAGCCGGCGATCATCACGAAGATGGTGGCGTGGTCGAGCTTGCGCATCCGGCGCCGGCCGGCGGGCGACCAGCGCCGGCAGTGGTAGGCGGCGCTCACCCCGAACAGGGCGCAGAGGCCGACGGCGTACACGCCGGCCGCCGCCCTGGCGCTCGACGTAGGCGCGCCGGCCACCAGGGCTACGCCGGCGGGTACGGCCACCACGAAGCACACCGCGTGCAGCCAGCCCCGCAGCAGCGGAGCGACCGGTGCCACCACCGGCGCCACGCCCACTTCCTCGGCGGCGTCGACCGCCATCAGTCGTCGTCCTCCGCCACCGCCGCCCGCACGGCGAGGGCGGTGACGGCCCGGTCGAGCAGCGCTGCGAGGCGTCCGGCGAACCCGGCCGCGACGGGCCGGGCCACGTCGCCCTCCCGCACGGCGAGGTCGAACTCGGCGCCGACCGCCCGGAGCAGCACGACGTCGTCCGGACCGGCCACCGGGTGGGCGGTGAGGGCCAGCACCTCCCGCACCACTGTCCGGCCGCTGATCGGGACATCGATGGTGACGGGCGCAGCATCGAAGCGAGACGCCTCGTCACCCGCCGGCGGGGCCACCACCTCGGCGGCGGCCAGGTTCGCCATCCAGCCCAGGTCGGCGCGTCTGCGGTGCCGCGCCAGAGCGGCCTCCGCCGCCGGCGCCAGCAGTTCGTGCAGTCGCCTCGCCGTCAGCACCCTTCGCTCCCACTGCCGCACGGCGACACCGGTGGCGGTGCCCGCCTCCGAGCGGGCGCGCGCCGCCTCGTCCACCAGGCCGGCGCACCGCTGCGTCACCAGCGCCACCAGCAGGGACGGCTCACCGCGCCCGGCCGCGGCCAGGGCGACGCTGTAGGCGCCGGCGCAGGGCAGGGGGACATCGAAGGGGATCCCCGCCCCGCCGAGCAGCGGGACCGAGGCGAGCACCCTGGCCACTCGCCCGTTCCCGGCCGCGAATGGCCCCACGTGGGTCACGGCGTGCAGCGAGTACGCGGCCCGGGAAACGGCATCGAGGGCACCGAACGCCTCACTCCCGACGGCCGCCGCCAGGGCCGCCATCTCGGAGGCGACCAGGTCGACCGGCGCGAAGACCAGCCGGTCGCCGGTGGCCGTGGAGGCATCGTTCGGGTGGTGCTTGTAGTCCCCGTGCCCGAGCACGTGGTCGTGAACCCCGTGGATGCCGGGCACCGGATGAGTGACCTGGGGGGCGCACGCCACCGCGTGCACCTGCCGGATCCACGTCTCGGTGGCGGGTACCCCGGCGGCGGCCGCGTCACGGGCCAGCACCAGGGCGTCGTGGACCGCCAGCACATGGGGCGCCGCCACCGCGCCGCACGACCCGGCCCGCACCACACCGGCGAGCAAGCCCGACGCCACGTCCTCGTCGCCGTCATACAGGCCGGCCAGGGCGCCCGACCGGTAGGCGGCGGCCAGCAGCATCCCCTGGTGCACCATGTCCGCCCACGCCGGAGCCTGGTGCGCCAGCGCACGAAGCCGCCCGGCGGCGGCGGCCGGCGCATCCTCCCCCGCAGGCGGCCATCCGCCCGGACCGCCGAGGGGCGAGTAGGCGTCGGGACCTGGGCTCATGGCCTCATGCTGCAAGCCCCCGGTCAGGGCTCTTGCTTGATCACACGTTGCACTCCCCCCTGCTGGTAAGCGGGAGGGATCGGGCCCAGGGTGACCAGCGCCCGGATCTTCACCACGACGTCACCGATGCCGGGCACTGCGGTGTCCCCTCTCGCCGGCTAGCTAGCGGGTCTTGGTCGCCTTCTTGGCTGCCTTGGTTGCCTTGGCTGCCTTGGTTGCCTTGGTTGCCTTGGTTGCCTTGGTTGCCTTGGTGGCGGTGGCCTCCGCCGCGGCGGGTGCCTTGGCCGGCTTCTTGACCGCCTTCTTGACCGCCTTCTTGGTGGCCTTGGCCGCCTTCCTAGCGGGCGTCGCCTCGACCGCGTAGATCGCCCAGAAGTCCTGGGCCAGACCGGGGTCGGTGAGGTAGCCGTACGGCATGGTGCAGTACCCGTCGTCGCCCCAGCCGGCGCCCCACGAGTTGCGCACGAGGAAGCGCTGGGTGGCGTCGTCGTAGCCCACTGCGAGCACGGCGTGGCCACCCAGGAGCTTCTCGCCGCGCGGAGGAAGGGGGACGACACCGGTCTTGGCCACGTCCTGGCTCTGGAAGCTCTCGTAGACCGAGAACCCGAAGACGACCGGCGTGCCGCTGGCCAGGGCGCCTTTGAGCTGGTGCAGGCTGGTGTTGAGCACCCGCCGGTACACGAGCGCCTGGTTCTTGAGCGCCTCGGTGTAACACGGCCGCGTCGGCTTCACCGTGAACTGGGTGATGTCGTAGGGCCACATGTCCTCGGGGCAGACCCCGGCCTTGGCCACGCTCTTCACACCGTCGCGGATCATGGCGCCGCTGTCGGTATCGACCGTGCCGAGCATGACCCGCTCGTTGTAGTAGACGAACAGCCGGGAGGGCATGAAGTCCTTGCTCTTCTGGGACTTCTGCAGGTACTGGAAGGCTGCGTTGATGGCGTTGGCCGTGCAGCTACCCAGCGCGCCCTGGTCGTACACGGGCGGGCAACCCGGCCGCAGGTCGACCTTGGACGGCATGTCGTCGAGGACGGCCTGGGGCGCCGAGAACAGGTGGTCCCTGGCGTCGGGCAGGTCTGGTATCCACCCGAACCGCTGCACTGTCCGAGGCGTGATGGTGTTGTCGGCCATGTTGACGTACCCGCTTTCTGTCGGCGCCCTAGGTAGGGCGCACGGTCACCCGAATGGACTGCCCGTCGCCGCCGCCCGAGGTCTCCCACGACCGCCGTTGCGCGAGGCGGACGTCGACGCTTCCCGGCCGCACGGCCCTGACGGTGGCCACGTCGCCGCGCCACCCACCCTCTGTCACGTCACCCTCCGCGTAGTCGGTGGCCGCCTCGACGATCCCGTCGTCACCAACGACATCGGCGTGCCACCGGTACCCGCCGCCTGATAGGTCGAGCTGCGCGGTCCAGGTCTCGCCGACCGCCAACTCGAGCTCTCGGGGCAGTTCCGCCATGCAGGTCCCTCGGCCGGGCCGGTTCGCGAACGCCAGGAGTGTACGGGTTCTTCCGCCTCCGTTCCACAGGGACGGGGGCTACGGGGCGGGCGGCAGGGACGGCCCCGATGGCCGGCGGTCGGTAGCCTCGGCTACATGGTTGGGACCGCTCCTGCATCCGGCGGAATCCCCGCGGTTGCGGGCGGCCTCCCCATGGCGCTGGTGGGCGACGGCGGCCCGGTACCCTGCATCGACGGTGTCGACCGTCCGTACCTGAGCCTCGACGCAGCTGCATCCACGGGCGCGCTGGCGGCGGTGGCCCAGCGGGTCGCCGACTTCCTGCCGCTGTACTCGAGCGTGCACCGGGGGGCCGGGTTCCGGTCCCGCCAAGCCACCGCCGCCTACGAGCACGCCCGGGCCTCGGCTCTGGCCTTCGCCGGCCGCGAGCCGTCAGGCGGCGATGTGGCGATCATGTGCCGGAACACCACCGAGGCCATCAACCACCTCGCCTACCGCCTCCGCCTGGCACCGGACGACGTCGTCGCCACCACGGTCATCGAGCACCACGCCAACCTCCTGCCGTGGGCCCGCGTCTGCCAACGCCGGTTCGTCGACTGCGGCGAGGACGGCACGTTCACGGAGGACGACGTGGTCGCCGTCCTCGACGGCTCGCCCCGTCCCCGGCTGCTGGCCGTCTCCGGCGCCTCGAATGTCACCGGATGGCTGCCGCCACTCGACGCCATCATCGAGGCGGCCCACCAGCGGGGCGTGCCCGTGCTGGTCGACGCCGCCCAGCTCGCCCCCCACGCGCCGTTGCCCCGCGCCGCCGACTTCCTGGCCTGGAGTGGCCACAAGATGTACGCCCCGTTCGGGGCCGGCGTCCTGGTCGGGCCTCTTGCCGCCTTCGAGGACGGGGACCCGTTCCTGGCCGGCGGCGGGGCGGTCGACCTGGTCGACCTCGACGAGGTGATCTGGACCGACCCGCCCGACCGGGAGGAGGCGGGGTCGCCCAACGTCGTCGGCGCCGTGGCGTTGGACGCCGCCATCGCCGCGCTCGCCGGTCTCGGCTGGCCGGCGATCCAGGAGCACGACGCGGTGCTGGCCGGTCGTATGCGGTCGTCGCTGGCCGCTGTGCCGGGCGTCCGCCTGCTCGGCCCCGACCTGTCGACGCCGACGCTCCCCTTGGCCACCTTCGTGGTGGAGGGCGTGGCCCACGCCCTGGTGGCGGCCCGATTGAGTGCGGAGTTCGGCATCGGCGTCCGCCACGGCTGCTTCTGCGCCCACCCCTACCTGCTCCGCCTGCTCGGCCTGTCCCCCGCCGAGGTGGCCGCCTACCGGGGCGCCGTGCTGGCCGGCGACCGGCGGGAGATCCCGGGGGCGGTGCGGGCCAGCGCCAGCCTGTCGACGTCGACCGACGACGTCGACCGCCTGGTTGCCGCCGTCTCGATCATCGCGTCACAGCCGGACCCACCGGTCCCGTACGAGCAGGACCCGAGCACGGGGGACTTCTGGCCGATGGTCGACGTGCCGGGGTGGTCAGAGGGCGAACGGGGCCCGGGGTCGTCCTGCGCACGGGGGTGACGCCGGCGCTCTGCCGGCCTGGTCGATGACGCGTCGTGAAATTCGCAACGATCCGCCGACCAGGAGGCGCCGTCGCCGGCCGTCAGGGTTTGTCGTCGGGAGATGCGGACGAGCTCGTGGTGGCGGCGCCGGCCGGTGCGGGGGCAAGGAGGCGGTCGAGGTCCTCCTTGCGGAGCTCCCCCACATGGCGTTCGGCGAGCCGGCCCTGGGGGTCGATCAGCACGGTGACGGGGATGCCGGGGCGGAGGGCCACGTCGTAGGCGTCGGCGATCTTTCCCTCGGGGTCCTGGATCCCCGGCCAGGAGGCCTTCTGCTCACGCATGAAGTCAGCGGCCGGCGCAAGCTGGTCGTTGAACACCACGCCGAGCACGGCCACCTCGGTGCCGTCGACGTTGGTGCCCTCGACCTCGCGCAGCAGCGGGAACTCCCTGCGGCACGGGATGCACCACGAGGCCCAGAAGTTGAGGATCACGATGCGGCCCCGGTAGTCGACCAGGCGGACGGGCTTGCCCTGCAGGTCGACGGCGGAGAAGGTGGGCGCTGCGCCGGTGGGCGCCACCTGGTCACCCGACGGCCGGAAGGCGAACACCACACCCACGATCGCCACCGCTGCACCGGCGAGCACCAGGACGAGCCGGCGGCGGCCTTTCACTGGTGCACATCCCTTCGTGATGTCACACCAGCGAGTTGCTCATGGACCGGCCTCCCGGGCCGGTCACGGCGCGGGTGGGGCGGGGTGCGCCGGCTCGGTGTGGGCCGGCTCGGTGCGGGCCATCTCCCGTTCCACGTCGTCCCAGGTGAGCACGTCGTCGATCTCGTTCCGCTGATCCCTGGCATACCAGCGGAAGAAGGCGACGGCGATCACCCCCCAGAGCAGGAGGCCGGCGTAGACCTTCATCAGGGCGCCCGCGAGCTGCTGGTCGTCGAGGGCGGAGATCGGGAACGGCCGAGGCACGTCGGCGTAGAACTCGTAGAGCACGCCGCTGCCGAACGTGAGAAATGACGCCGGGATGGTGGGGATCACGGACTGGAGGAACACGTAGACCAGGCGCATGCCCTGCGACATCCGGGGCAGTTCGGGAACCCGGTTGAGCACCGGGAACCACATGAGGAGGGCGCTCGAGAAGATCAGCACGTGGAGTGCGGAGTGGAGCGGGTGGTTGCGCAGGGCGGCGTTGACCACCGTGGGCCAGTGGGTGAACACGATGGCCGTGTTGAAGACGACGGCGGCAGGAAGAGGTCGCGTCAGCTTGGTGAATACGAACCGGAGGCCGCGCGGGCGGGCCATCCACCGGACCAGCCAGGGCGGCAGGCCGAGGAAGATTAGCGGCGCGGCGATCAGGGTGAAGCCGATGTGCTGGGCCATGTGCACGCTGAACAGGAAGTGCTCGCCGATGTCGTGCACCGGCCAGTCGGCGTGCACCCACAGGGCGAGGACGCCGGCGCCGTAGAGCATGACCTGGCGGCGGGTCACCACCGGCTCGAATCGGCGGACCTGCGACGGCCCGATGCGCGTCACCACCAACCAGTAGCCGGCGACGAGCAGGACCACCAGGAGCCACACGTCGGGGTGCGGGTGCCACTCCCACCCGGAAGCACCGACGTGGGCCGGTGTCATTGGAAGACGCCCAGCGTGAGCAGGTAGGCGATATAGCAGAACGACGCCAGGACGAAGCCGGTGATGAACAGGCGGCGCAGGATCTTGTTGTCGAACTTGAGGTGCATGAAATATGCGGCGACGATGACGAACTTCACGCCCGCCAGCACGATCAGCGTGGCGTTGGTGGCCACCGTTGAGAACGACGTGTAGTACAGCCCCACCTCGACGGCCGTGATGGTGGCCAGGATGACGGCGATCTTGATGTACTGGGCCTCGGTGGGGTGCCCGGCGTGGGCGTCGTGATCGCTCGCCTGCTCCAAGTGTTCCGTCTGTTCGGCTGCGCGGCTGCTCATCGTGCGCGTCTCCTAGGACGGGATCAGGTAGATGACGGTGAAGATGACGATCCACACCACATCGACGAAGTGCCAGTACAGCCCAGCGATCTCGACGACCTCTGACTTCTCCTGCGGCAGCTTGCCCCGTAGCGAGAGGTTCCACAGCGACAGCAGCATGACGATCCCGAGGGTGACGTGAACCCCGTGGAACCCGGTGAGGACGAAGAAGCTGCTGCCGAACAGGTTGGTCTTGATCGTGAGGCCCTCACGGATGAACGAGGTGAACTCGTAGACCTGGCCGGCGATGAAGCTGGCACCGAGGAGGGCGGTGGCGACGAGCCACACCCGAAGCCTGCGGTGGTCGCCCCGCTGGATGGCGGCCAATGCCAGCACCATGGTGAGCGAGCTCATCAGGAGCACGAACGAGCTCACCGATGTGTAGGGGATGTCGTAGATGTCCTTCGGCGTGGGGCCGGACACGCTCTTGCCCCGGTAGAGGAAGTACGTCGAGATCAGGGCGCCGAACAGCAGGCACTCCGATCCGAGGAACGCCCACATGGCCAGCTTCTCGTTTGACAGCCCGGTGTTGGTGACGTGCCCGTGCCCGTCGGCATGGACAGCCGGCGTCGCAGGGGCAGCTGCGATGTCAGTGGTCACGCTCATGCCCCCTTGTCGTCAGTGGACGAGCCAGAAGGCCCGGTGTCTTCATCGCCCGCCGGCGGGGCCGCTTCGGCTTCGCCGCCTTCGTCGGCGGCTGGTGTGGGAGCCTCGTCGGTGGCCGGGGTCGCCATGTCGTCCGCGGTCGACGGCGTGCCGGCGTCCGCGGTCGACGGTGTGCCGGCGTCCGCGGTCGACGGTGTGCCGGCGTCCGTGGCGACGGCCGGGGGGACGACTTCGGAGGTGTCCGCGGCGCCGGCGGAGGCAGATGCGCCCTCGCCGGCCGGGTCGGGGGCGCCGTTGCCCGTCGCGCTGCCGTTGCCGGCTTCCAGTGCCGCTTGTCCGCCACCCACCAGGACGGGCACGTCGTCGTGGCCGGATGTGGAGTGGTGCTCCTCGGGATCCTCCGGCTCGGCCGAGGGCTCCATCCCCCAGGCGTAGAGGGAGGCAAAGAGCGTGACGGCGCCGAAGACGGCCACCGCGTAGTGGGAACCAGAGCTGCGGCCGTAGAGCATGCCGTAGCTGATGATCGGCAACGAGAAGGCGGCGAGGACCGGGTAGTAGCTGGGCGACGGCATGTGGATCCCGAGCTCGTGGGCGGTGGGCACCGCGCCGTGACCGTGGCCATCGCCGGCCGAGCCATGGTCGTCGCCGGCCGAGCGGTCGCCCGAACCGTTGCCGTTGCCCGGCGTGTCGTCGCCGTCGCGCTCGGCCAGTGCCGCCGACGACCGCCCCCGGATGAGGAGGTCGGCGGGCGAGGCGCCCGGCGCGCTGCCGTCGATGCGGATCAGGCGGCCCTCGTCATCCTCGGTGTACTTCTGGTGCCAGAAGGCGTCCACGCCGTGCGCCACGGGGGTCTCGGGGAAGTTGTAGTCGGGGGGCGGCGAGCTGGTGGCCCACTCGAGGGTGCGGGCGTCCCACGGGTCGTCGCCTGCCGGGATGCGCTGCTTCTTGGTGGAGAACCACACGTTGTAGATGAACACCAGGGTGGAGAAGGCGATGACGAACGACCCCACCGTGGCCAGCATGTTCAGGGCGGCCAGGCCCAGGCTGTCGTCGTAGGTGTAGATGCGCCGGGGCATGCCCCGCAGGCCCAGGATGTGCATCGGGGCAAAGGTCATGTTGAACCCGATCAGCCAGGTCCAGAAGTTGATCTTGCCCAGCCGCTCGTTCAGCAGGTAGCCGAAGACCTTCGGCCACCAGTAGTAGATGCCGCCCATGATCCCGAAGAGGGCGCCGCCGAACAGCACGTAGTGGAAATGGGCCACCACGTAGTAGGTGTCGGTCTGCTGGCGGTCGTGGGGCGACACCGAGTGGGTCACGCCCGACAGGCCGCCGATGGTGAACATGCCGATGAACCCGAGGGCGAACAGCATCGGCGTGGTGAACCGCAACGAGCCTCGCCATATGGTGGCCACCCAGTTGAAGATCTTCACGCCCGTGGGCACGGCGATGAACATGGTGGACACCGAGAACGCCGACACCGCCACCGGGCCGAGGCCGACGGAGAACATGTGGTGCACCCACACGCCCCAGCCCATGAAGCCGATGGCGATGCCGGAGAACACGATGACCGGGTAGCCGAACAGCGGCTTTCGGGCGAAGACGGGCAGGATCTCCGAGACCATGCCCATGGAGGGCAGGATCAGGATGTACACCTCCGGATGGCCGAAGAGCCAGAAGAGGTGCTGCCACAGCACCGGGTCACCCCCCGCCGCCGGATTGAAGAAGTTGGACCCGAAGTTCCGGTCGAACATGAGCAGGAACAGCGCCACCGTGATGATGGGCATGGCGAACAGGATGAGGAACGACGACACCAGGGTCATCCAAGTGAACACCGGCATGCGCATCAGTGTCATGCCCGGCGCCCGCATGTTCAGCATGGTGACGATGAGGTTCACCGCGCCGGCCGTGGAGGCGATGCCGAGAAGCTGGAGGCCGAAGACCCAGAAGTCGATGTTGTGGCCGGGCGAGAAGGTGATGCTGGTGTTCGGTGCGTAGCCGAACCAACCGCCGTCGGGAGCGCCGCCGAGCAGGAAGCTCGAGTACAAGAAGATGCCGCCGAAGAGGAACAACCAGTAGCTGAACGCGTTGAGGCGCGGGAAGGCGACGTCGCGGGCGCCGATCTGCAGCGGCACCAGGTAGTTGAAGAAGGCGGCCGACATCGGCATGACCACCAGGAAGATCATGGTGGTGCCGTGCATGGTGAAGACCTGGTTGTACACCTCGGCCGACAGCACAGTGCCGTTCGGCTTGGCCAGCTGGACCCGGATGAGCAGCGCCTCGAAGCCGCCGACGAGGAAGAAGAAGAAGGCCGTGCAGCCGTAGAGGATGCCGATGCGCTTGTGGTCGACGGTCGTGATCCACGACCACACCCCCTTGGGGTGGGTCGGCCGGCGGAGCAGACCGGTGTCGCCCGACGGGACGGGCGCGGTGATCGTTGGCTCCAGGACGGTGGTCATGCAGCTTCTCCGGTCACTTCAGGGTGTCGAGGTAGGCGATCAGGCTGGTGATCTCCTCCTCGGTGAGGTTCAGGTTGGGCATGATGGAACCGGGCTTCTCCCCCGGCGGGTTGCGCAGCCAGCGGCGCAGGTTCTTCTCGTTGAGGTCGAAGATGGCGCCGGCGAACACCTCGCGCTGGCGGAGGTGGGTGAGGTCAGGCCCCACCGCGCCGGCCGCGAAGCCCTTCACGGCGTGGCAGCTGGCGCAGCCCTTGGCCCGGAACAGGGCCTGGCCGGCCACTGCTTCGGTGTCCGCCGCGTCCGGCGTCGCGGGACCGGCGGCGTTGGACTTCACCCAGGCCGCGAACTCCGCCGGCTCGTGGGCGACGACCCGCACGCGCATGTTGGCGTGGGAGATGCCGCAGAACTCGGCGCACTGGCCGTAGTAGGTGCCCGGCTTGTCGGCGTTGATCGTCATGTGGTTCTCGCGGTTGGGGATCACGTCGATCTTGCCGGCCAGCTTGGGGGGCCAGAAGCTGTGGATGACGTCCTTGGAGCGCAGGGTGAGGGCAACGTCGACCCCCGTGGGGATGTGCAGTTCGTTGGCGGTGACGACCTGCTTGCCGGGGTACTCGTACTCCCACCACCACTGGTGGCCGGTGACGTTTACCTTCAGCACGTCGGCGCCCTTGGGCACCCGGTCGAGCTGGATGATGGTGCCCACCGTGAAGATGCCGACGAGGGCCAAGGTGAGGGCCGGTGCGATGGTCCAGGCGAGTTCCGCCTTGGCGTTGCCGTGGACCTGGAGGGGAGACTCGTCGTCGCTCCGCCGACGGAACCTGATGACCGAGTAGACGATCAGGCCCTCGACGATCACGAACACGATGCCGGCGATGCCGAACACCGGCATGGCCAGGTTGTGGACCTTGCGGGCGAAGGGGCCCTCGGGGTCAAGGGCGTCCTGGGGCAGCGAGCTGTTCGCGCACCCGGCCAGCAGGAACGTCAACGCCAGTGCCGGCAGCGCCAGCTTCCGCCAGTTCGTCGGCACGGTTCGCCGTCTCACGGTGTCACCCTTTCGCATCGGCTCACGAAATGCCAACCTCGCCCGCCCGGTCGAGGCGGTCGAGCCGGCGCTCGAGATCGGCCGCCGTCAGACGGCCTCTGGCCACGTCGGCCACCCGGCCCTCGGCATCGATGAAGACGGTCGTCGGCATGCCCTGCAGGCGGTACGACCCGGCGACCGAGCGGTCGGGGTCGTAGCCCGTGGGGTAGGTCACGCCGGCGTCCACCAGCAGATCAGTGGCGGCCGAGCGGGAGTCGTTCACGTCGATCCCCACGAACGACAAGGCGCCGGCGCTGCGCCGGGCGGCCTGCTCCAGCACGGTCAGTTCGGCCCGGCACGGGATGCACCAGGCGGCGAAGAAGTTCACGACCGTGGGGCGACCTGTCGTAAGCGCCACGGTGGCGCCGGGCGACCGAACGTCGGGCAGTGAGAACGAGGGTGCGGCGTCGCCCACCAGGCCGTTGCCGCCGCCACCTCCGGTGAACGCAACGCCGGCAACGACGCCGGCCACGGCCAGTACCGCCCCGATCAGGGGCATGCGCCCGCCGGCGCGGCGGCGGATAGCGCGGGGAGCGCGCCGGGGAAGGGGGACGGTGGTGGCTGCCATCACTACTCGGCGACCAGGGTGCCCTTCATGTTCGGGTGGAAGTCGCACACGAACACGTAGGCGCCCGCCTTCGGCGCCTTGAACGTGTAGGAGCGCTCGTCGTCGCCCGGGAATCCCTCGCCGTTGAAGATAGGCGCTGCGTCCGGCCCGTCGCCCTCGTAGACCGCCATGTTGTGGTACACGTCGGCGTCGCCATTCTCGAAGTCGACGGTGACCTCTTCGCCCGCCTTCACCGTGATCTTGTCGGTGTTGAACTTCACCTCTTCGGCCTTCAGGTGCACCACCTGGCCCTCCTCCCCTTCGGGATGGAACGGGCGCTCGCCGACGGCCACGCCGGTTATGCCGACGCCCGCCAGCGCCACGACGGCCATTGCGACCAGGGCGAGGACGGCCGACGAGGTCATTCGGGGGCGGGTGGCCACCCAGCTGCACGTCCCCAAGATGGCCAGGGCGGCCCCGAAGGCGATCAGCACGGAGGCGTTCTTGTCGACCGCCAGCAGGATCCGGGAGAGGCTGATGGCGATGGTGGCGGCGAGGGCGAACATCAGGACCGGCAGGCCCACCGGCACCAGCAGGCGGAAGGTGACCCGCTGTTGCAGGCGAGGCGACCAGGTCGGGTCCTCGCTCCACACCTTGCCGAACCAGCCCAGGCCGGCGATCACGATGGCGATGACGCCCACCAGGACGACGGGGCCACCCACCGCCGCGGTGACGCCAAGTCCGGCCACGGCCAGCGCGGCGGCGGCCGGCCAGCCGCTGCCGAGGGGCGGGCTGCCGGTGGTGGTGGCCCGCCGCTCGGGCGGAGGGGCGTCGGCGGGGACGAAGGGCGCCTCGTCGGACACGGAGTTGCCGGCGGTGGCGATGGTGGCCACCAGGGCGGCCACGGCCAGGGTCAGTAGAAGGGTCACGCCGGCCCGCTCGTCGACGACGGCCCAGTAGAGGGCGCCGGCGGCGGCGGCGGCGGCGGTGATGGCCAGCAACAACCTGGAGACGGGGGAGAGCATTCGTGGCCTACTTGAGCACGATGACCGTGTACCACACGGCCATGGAGGCGGCGACGGCGAAGTGCCAGTAGATGGCGGTTGCGCGGGGCTGCTCGGTGTCGGGCTCGAGGAGCTGGCGGCCGGCCACCCGGAACAGGGTGAGGGTACAGAGGGCGACGCCGATGCCGGCCACGATGCCGAGGGCCATCACCATGGCCGTCACCACCAACCCGTAGGAGTTGCTGACGGCGTCGAACGCCGCGTGGCCCGAGGAGAACGACAGCAGGTTCAAGAAGCACAGCCCGAGCGCGACGGTGAGGCCGAAGCCGGCCAGCGCCTGCGTGCGCTCGTTCCGGCGCAGGGCCGACACCCCCCATTCGACGGTGAAGGCCGACATGAACATCGTGCCCACCATGACGTTGCCCCAGTACTCGTCGATCTCCGTGCCCTCGGCGGGGAACGGGTGCGAGATCTTCCGCATGTGGAGGTAGGCGGCGAGCAGGGCGCCGAAGAACATGGTGCCGCCCACCACGACGAAGATCATCGCCTGGGTCAGCACGCCCCGGGGCCGGGTGCCGCCGGCGGCGGGGAGGGCGAGGGTGGGGCTAGCCACGTGAAGCCTCCGCGGACGTCCGCAGGTCGAGGAGCGGGTTGGCGGAGCGGACCTCGGGGACGCTGTCGAAGCCGGCCGGCGGGGGCGGCGAGGCGGTGGCCCATTCCAGGGTCAAGCCCTCGTAGGGATCGTCCGGGCCCGATGCCACACTGCGCCCGGCGCCGGCCAGGACGACGTCGCCCAGCATGGTCATGGCACCGACAAACACCACGACGCCGCCGACTGCGGCCAGCAGGCCGTAGGTGGTGTCGCTGGCGCTGAAGTCGAAGTCCGCCACGTGGGCCGGACCGTTGTCGTAGCCGGCCAGGTAGCTGCCGAGGCCGAGCAGGAAGAACCCGCCGAACAGGCCCAGGAAGGCGAGGCGCCCCATGCCGGGCGACAGCTCACGGCCGAACAGCTTGGGCGCCCAGTGGTACACCCCGCCGGCGACCAGCAGGGTGGGCGCACCAAAGGCGACCGTGTGCAGGTGGCCGGTGGTCCATGCCTGACCGTCGACCCCCGCAGCGGCGGCAGCCAGTGCGTGGAGGGCGCCCACTGCCAGCAGCAGGACGGCGCCGGCCACGAACAGCAGGCTCGGGTGGAGCCGCGGCTTGCCCTTGAGCGCCGTGCCCAGCCACACCAGGGCGAGGATGGCCAACGGCACGAGCACCAGGGTGGTGAGCGGCGTGTAGGTGGGTAGCACGATGGCGTCGGCCACCTTGGTGCCCGCCGCCCATGAGCCGAACGAGAGCACGCCGAACATGGCGATGGCAGTTCGGGCTGCGGCCAGGTTCACCAGCGGGCGCCGGCAGTGGGTGGCCACGATGTCGCTCGCCGCACCGAGGCCCGGCAGCATGAAGAGGTACACCTCGGGCCGCCCGAACAGCCACAGCGAGTGCTGCCATACGGTGCGACCGGCCACGTTCTCGGGGGCGAAGAAACTGCCGCCAAAGCGCTGGTCGAGATAGAGGATGACGAGCCCGCCCACGAAGACGGGCGTGGAGAAGATGGTGACCAGGCTGGATACGAGGGTGGCCCAGGAGAACATCGGCAGGCGCCGCAGGGTGAGCCCGGGCGTGCGCAGCTTGAGGATCGTGACGGCCAGGTCGACTGCGGCCAGGATCGTGGCCACCGCCACCAGGCCCATGGCCACGATGGCGAGGGCATTGGCGTTGTTGGCGCCGCCGGCCGGCGAGGCCGTGGGCATGGAGTTGGCCAGACCCAGCCCGACGGGCGGCCCGAGCAGGTAGCCACCGATCAGTAGGGCGCCGCCGATCAGGAACAGCCAGGCAGCGAAGGCGTGCAGGCGGGGGAGGGCCAGGCGCCCGGAGCCGATCTGGAGGGGCACCACGTAGGTGGCCAGGCCGATCCACGCCGGCGGCAGGAAGAGCAGGGCCGACACGGTGGCGTGGAGCGAGAACAGGCGGCTGTAGTTGCCGCCCACGATGGACACGCCCTGGTCGGCCAGCTCGCCCCGCAGCACGAGGCCGACGACGGCGCCGACCGCGAGGAAGACGAGGGCGCCACCGAGGAACAGCAGGCCGAGGAGCTTGTGGTCGGCCGTGGCGACGATGGAATCGCTACCGGTGGCGGGCGCGTCGGGTCGCGTGTCGGTGACTGTCACGAGGCTCCGTCCGTTCGGGACGGCGCACCGTGCGATGTGAGATGGACCGGGGCGGTCATGAGCGGCTCAAAGGGATCGGAGGAGCTGGTCCAGCGCCATGGCTGAAAAGAGGAGGGTGACGTAGGTGATCGACCACGCGAACAACTGCATTGCCCGCCTGGGGGTGGGGTCACGCCGTAGCTGCACGGCCCGGAGCAGGAAGACTGCCCCAAGGACGACGGCCGACGCCAGGTAGAGGACGCCCAGGTGGGCGGCGGGGGCGAGCACGAGGGACAGAGCCAGGACGACGACGGTGTAGCGCTCGATGGCCCGGCAGGTGTCGTCCATGGAGGCAACGGCGGGGAGCATGGGCACCTCGGCCATCGCGTAGTCCTCGCGGTAGCGGATGGCCAGGGCCCAGAAGTGGGGCGGGGTCCACACGAAGATGAGGCCGAACAGCACGAACGGCGCCAGGCCCAGCCCGCCGGTGACGGCTGACCAGCCCACCAGCACGGGCACGGCGCCGGCCGCCCCGCCGATGACGATGTTGTTCGTCGACGTCCGCTTCAGCCACAGCGTGTAGACGAAGACATAGAAGAGGGTGGCACTCACGGCCAGCACGGCGCTGATGGGGTTGACCGTCGTCCACAGGAGGGCGAAGGCCACGATCTCGAGGGCGATGGCGAAGGTGAGGGCGTTGGCCGGCTCGATCTCGCCCGTCACGAGCGGCCGGTTCCGGGTGCGCTTCATGATCCGGTCGATGTCGCGGTCGAGGTACATGTTGATGGCGTTGGCTCCGCCAGCGGCGAATGTGCCGCCGATCAGGGTCGCCAGCACCAGCCACCCCGACGGGAGGCCACGGGCGGCCACGACCATGGTGGGGACGGTGGTCACGAGCAGCAGCTCGATGATGCGGGGCTTGGTGAGGGCCACGTACGCCGAGACGCGTGATCGCGATCGAACGGAAGCGGCGGTCACTGCCATCGGGTGGCACATTACGGCTGCCTGCATCGGACGACAAAAGCTGGGCGTCACAGGCGTTTGGCCGAGGCATGCGAGGCGTCTCTACCATCGACACCGATGGCACGCCGCACGGTCACCCCTGACGCCTACAGGCGGGTCACCCTGCTGGCCACCGCCGCCCTCGGCTTCATCATGGTGACGGGTGGTGCGGTGCGCCTCACCGGCTCCGGCCTGGGATGCCCGGACTGGCCGAACTGCGACGAAGGGCGCCTGGTGGCGCCCTTCGAGTTCCAGCCCATGATCGAGTTCGTCAACCGTTGCGTGACCGGCCTGGTCTCGATCGCCATCATCCTCGCCGTGCTCGGATCGCTCCGCCGCTCCCCCCGTCGCCGGGACCTGGTGTGGCTGTCGCTGGGCCTGGTGGGCGGCGTGGTGGCCCAGATCATCCTGGGCAAGTTCACCGTGAAGTACGACCTCGACCCCAAGTTCGTGATGTCGCACTTCCTGCTGTCGATCGTGATGGTGGCCAACGCCGTGGTGCTCCACTGGCGGGCCTGCCAGCCTGACTCGGGACCCTCCCGGCCGCTGGTGGCAGGCGAGGTGCGGTGGCTGGGGCGGCTGGTCGTGGCCACCACCGCCCTGGTGGTGTTCCTCGGCACGGTGGTCACCGGCGCCGGCCCCCACGGGGGCGACGAGAAGGCGCGCCGCCTCGACCTCTCCCTCCACCGGGCGGCCCAGATCCACGGGCTGACGGTGATCCTGCTCCTGGTGCTGGTGCTCGCCACGCTGGCCGTGCTCCGGCGCAGCGGCGCCCCGGCGGCCGTGCAGCGCAAGGGCACCGTGTTGCTGGGTGTCCTGGTGGCCCAGGGCGCCGTCGGCTACGTGCAGTACTTCACGGGCGTGCCGGTGCTGCTCGTGGGCATCCACATCGCCGGCGCCGTCACCGTGTGGTCGGCCGCGCTGTGGTTCTTCCTCGGCCTGAAGGGGCGGGCGGTGGCGGCCGAGGTTGCCCCCGCGGGGGATGCCCCGCGCCGTGAGGAGCTCGTCGCCCCCTGAGGGTGAGCCGGCATGGGGGAGAATGAGGGTGATGTCCACCCTCGCCCCCGCCGAGATCAAGGAGCCGACGACCGACGACGTCGTCGAGCCTGACCGGCCGTGGGTCGTGATCGTGTGGAACGACCCCATCAACTTGATGTCGTACGTCACCTTCGTGTTCCAGAAGCTGTTCGGCTACTCGAAGGCGAAGGCCACCCGCCTCATGATGGACGTGCACGAGAAGGGGCGGGCGGTGGTGTCGAGCGGGCCGCGGGAGCGGGCCGAGATGGACGTGTTCCGCCTGCACGAGCACGGGCTGTGGGCGACGATGGAGCACGACGTTTGATGGGCTGGGTCTTCACCCGCCGGCCTGACGGCGGCATCAAGCTCGACCTCGGCCCCAACGAGCGGGACATCCTGCGGTCGCTGCCCGCCCAGCTGGCCGAGGTGCTCCGGGACTCCCCCGGTGAGCCGGCGCTCACCCGCCTCTCGCCGCCCGCATACGTGGAGGAGCCCGGGCACGAGGCCGAGTACCGCAGGTACATGGGCGACGACCTGCGCGACCGCCAGCTTGCCGCCCTCTCCCTCATGGGCGAGTCGGCCGGCGCCGCCGATCTCACCGCCGAGCAGGCGGAGGGCTGGCTGTCGGCCCTCAACAGCCTGCGCCTGGTACTCGGCACCCAGCTCGATGTCGGCGAGGACATCGACGACGAGTTCGACGCCCTCGACGACGATGACGACCCCGACGACGCCGACGACCCCCGGGGCCGCGCCCTCACGCTCTACCGCTTCCTCTCGGCGCTCCTAGAAGAGCTCGTCGAGGCGATGTCCGAGAGCCTCCCGGAGGTGGAGGAGGAGCCGTAGCGTGACGGCCGGGTCCGAGGTGTCCGAGCGAATCGGCCCGGCTGTGCGGAGCGGCGAGCGAGTCGGAGCGAAGCGGAGGAGAGACCAGACGCCGGACCGATTCGCACCGTCAGGCTCAGCGAGGAACCTCTGGTCCCGAAGCTGAATACCACATGGCCCCCGCCGTGCCCGGGCCGGTGTGGACGCCGACGCTGGGGCCCACGCGGTAGCGCACCATGTCGAGGATCTGGGGGGCGCCGGCCAGGCGGCGCTCGAGTGCCTCGCGCACCGGGGCGCCGGCGGCGTCGGCCACGCTGATGCCGACCCGGAGGCGGTCCCCGCCGCCGAGGACGGCGGCGGCCATCGCGTCGGCCGCTTCGTCCACCGACCGGGCCTGCGCCACCGGCTGGTAGGAGCCGTCGAGCAGGCGCAGCACGGGCACGGCGTCGGCCTCCAGGGCCTCTTGGGCGGCGGCGCCCATGCGGCCGCCCCGGCGCACCAGGTCCACCGCCTGCACCACGAACACGTTGCCCGTGCGGGCGGCCACCGCCTCGGCCACCGCGGCCGCCTCCTCGAGGCCCGCGCCGACGGCGATCGCCTCGGCCGCCTCCCACACGCAGCAGGCGACGCCGAACGAAGCGGTGCCGGTGTCCACCAGGCGCACAGGCACCGGGGCGTCGCGGGCGGCCAGGCGGGCGGCGTTGAGGGTGGCCGAGATGGCCGAGCCGATGTGGACCGACAGGATCTCGGTGGCGCCCCGGGCAGCCAGGGCTTCGTAGGCGGCCGCGAACCGCCCGGGCGAGGGCGCCGCCGTCGCCACCTTCGGGGCGGCGCCGTGGTCGAAGCAGCCGTAGAAGGCGTCGGCGTCGAGGTCGACCCACTCGAGGTGGTCGGTGCCGTCAACGGTGACGGTGAGAGGCACGACCTCCACGCCGTAGCGCTCCCGCAGCTCCGGGGGGAGCTGGGCGTTGGAGTCGGTGCACAGGCCGATCACCGGGCTGCCTGCGGCCCCCGTCCATGCGGCGCAGGCGTTCGGTTCCCGGACGCTCCTGCCGCATGGACCTTGGTCCTGCGCACGGCAGCCGCGAAGCGCGACAGGATCACCGCGCTCGACGCCGCCGCCGCCACCGGCAGCCCGGCGGTGGCCCGGGGCGCCCAGCCGTTGGGCCACCCCCGGCGCCACCAAAGGGAGGCGGCGCCGACCCAGGCGGTCGACGCCACGCCGGTGGCGACGAGGGTGCGGGCCCCGACCGTGCGTCCCCACTTGGGAGTGGCCGTCAGCCAGGCCAGCCCGAGGTCGAAGGGCACGTAGACCGGGAACGTCGCCACGCACTGGCCCACGCTGGCGGCCACGCCCTTGCCGCCCCGGAACCCGTTCCACACCGGGAAGCAGTGCCCCACGACGGCTGACGTGCCCGCCAGGTGGGCGCCGGCGCTGCCCCCGAGGCGCCGGCCCACGGCGCAGGCGGCCGCCCCCTTGGCGATGTCGGCCCCCATCACGCCGTAGCCCCACGCCTTGCCCAGCACCACCAGGGCGTTGGCCCCGCCCGGGTTGCCGGTGCCCTCGGCACGCAGTTCGCTCCCGGTGGCGGCGAGGCGGGCGGCCACGTCGGCCGACGGCAGCGTCCCCAGCAGGTACCCCGCCAGGGCGGCCCCGGCCAGCCCGGCCGGGCCCGTGCGGGTAGCGGTTACGGCGGCCGGCGACATGGGCGCCGACCCTACCGAACACCACCCGTTCCGGTCCCCCCGCCCGTCCGGCAAACGGATTCTGCGCCCTGGGTGCCGGTGCCGCTGCCAGAGCCGAGATCGGACCGCCGCCGACCGCACGACACGTCCTGGCCGACCGTTCAGCCCTGGACCACGTCGCTCCGCGGCCGCCGTCCCGTAGGCAGCGGGCCGGGGCTACGGTCGCCAGCCGTGGAGACCTCGCCCCGGATGCCCCGCCTGCTGGCCGTCATGGGGTCGGGCGAGACCAGCCCAACCATGGTGAAGACGCACCGTGCGCTGCTGGGCCGCCTCGGCCCCCCGCCGGTGCCGGCCGTGGTGCTCGACACGCCGTACGGCTTCCAGGCCAACGCCGCCGACCTGGCCAGCCGGGCCGTCGAGTACTTCCGGGAGAGCGTAGGCCGGCCCATCGAGGTCGCCCACCTACTGGCGGCCGACGGGGACGCGCTCGAGTACGAGACGATGCTGGCCAAGTTGCGGGCCGCCCGGTACGTGTTCTCGGGCCCCGGCAGCCCCACCTACGCCCTACGCCAATGGCAGTCGACCCTGGTCCCCAAGATGCTGGCCGAGAAGCTGCACACGGGCGGGTGCATCACCTTCGCCAGCGCCGCCGCCCTCACCCTCGGCGCCGCCACCGTCCCCGTCTACGAGATCTACAAGGCGGGCGAAGAGCCCCGCTGGCTCGACGGCCTCGACCTGCTGGGCGAGGTGGGCATCCAGGCGGCGGTGATCCCCCACTACAACAACGCCGAGGGCGGCACCCATGACACCCGCTTCTGCTACTTGGGCGAGACCCGCCTGGCCCGCATGGAGAAGGACCTCCCCGACGGCACCTTCGTGCTCGGGGTGGACGAGCACACCGGGCTGATCCTCGACCTCGACGCCGGCACTGCGACGGTGGTGGGCCTCGGCGTGGTGACGGTGCGCCGAGGTGGTACATCGACCGAGGTGCCGACGGGGACGACCATGCCGGTGGCGGAGCTCCTCGCGGTGGGGACCGGGGCGGGGCCGGCGTTCCGGGCGCCTCCGGCGCCAGACGAGGCCGCCGGCGCCGGCCGGCCGGCCCCAGCCACCGGCCGGTCGCCGCTGCTGGAGAACGTCGCCCGGCTGGAGGCGTCGTTCGACGCGGCCGTCGAGGCGCGCGACGTCGCCGAGGCCGTACGGTCCGTGCTGGGCCTGGAGGACGAGCTGGTGTCGTGGAGTCGCGACACCCTGCAGTCCGACCAGCTCGACCGGGGTAGGGCCGCCCTGCGAGGCATGGTGGTGCGCCTCGGCGAGCTCGCCCACCTGGGCGCCCAGGACCCGATGGAGGCGGTGCGGCCCTTCGTCGACGCCCTGCTCGTGCAGCGAGAGTCGGCACGGGCAACCAATCGCTGGGCCGACGCCGACGCCGTGCGCGACGTACTGGTCACCCTGGGCGTGCAGGTGCAGGATTCCCCGGAGGGGCCCACATGGCGGCTGGTATCGTGAGCCACCCTCGGGGACCGGCCCCCATCGTCTAGAGGCCTAGGACACCACCCTTTCAAGGTGGCGACACGGGTTCGAATCCCGTTGGGGGTGCTGGGAAAAGGGCAGGTCAGGGCGTTTTTTTCCCGGCTCCTTGCCTCTCCGGCCATCGATTTGCCACTCTATTGCCACTCCATCGGGCTTGCGAAGGAGTGGCAAGGGAGGGGCACGGTGCCCGGTTCGATGCGGCTGCGGGGCGATTCCTGGGAGCTGAAGGTGTACCTGGGGCGCGACGCGCTGAGCGGCCGCAAGCGCTGGGCCTACCGCACCTTCCGGGGCGGCAAGCGTGAGGCCCAGCGGGCGCTCGCCGCCATGGTGGCCGAGGCCGACCGGGGCGGGCTGGCCCGCACCACCGCCACCGTCGGCGATCTGCTGGAGGAGTGGTACGCGCACGCCGCACCGTCCTTCTCGCCGAAGAACGTGGTCGAGACCCGGGGCGTGCTCGACCGCAACCTGCTGCCCTTCCTCGGCACGGTCCCGTTGACCAAGCTGGGCGCTGCCGACCTCGACCGCTTCTACCGGCGCCTGGCCGACAAGGGCGGGCGCAGCGGCCGGCCACTGTCGGCCTCCACCGTCCGCCGCACCCACGGCATCCTCCACCGGGCTCTGGTTCAGGGCGTTCGCTGGGGCTGGCTGGTCCAGAACCCGGCCGCCTCGGCCACGCCGCCCCGGGTTCCCACGCCCGACATCCGCCCGCCGTCACCGGCCGAGCTGGCCCGGCTGTTCGGCCTGGCCAAGGAGACCGACGCCGACCTCGCCGACTTCATCCTCCTGGCCGCCGCCACCGGGGCGAGGCGCAGCGAGCTGGTCGCCCTGCGCTGGTCCGACGTCGACCTCGACGCCGGGCGGCTCACCGTCAGCCGGGGGATCGTGTCCGGGCCGAACGGCCTCGTGGAGAAGGACGCCAAGACCCACGCCACCCGCCAGGTCTCGCTCGACGCCACGAGCGTCGAAGCCCTGCGGGCCCACTTGGAGCGGGCGTCGGAGCGGGCGACCATGTGCGGCATCAGGCTGCCGGCGGTCGCCTTCGTGTTCAGCGCCGAGATCGACGGGTCCGTGTCCTGGCACCCCGACTCGGCGTCGCGGTCGTTCGCCCGGCTCTGCCGGCGGGCCGGCATCAAGGGCGTACGCCTGCACGACCTCAGGCACTACGTGGCCACGCGGCTCCTGTCGTCAGGGGTGGACGTCCGCACCGTCGCCGGCCGCCTCGGTCATCGCAACGCGGCGACGACCTCAACGTGTACTCGCACTTCATCGTCGAGGCCGACCGAGAGGCGGCCGACGTGCTGGGGAAGTTGTTCGACGACGCCGTGGAGAAGGATGCAGTCGAGAAGACGAGGGCCTGAGAGTGGAACCGATCGTCCTACGTGACGAGGACCCGCCCGAGGACGTCGTCGTCGTCGTGAGGGGTGGCGCCATGGAATCGGCGTTCCTGCGCCGGACTGCGCTCGATGCCCACGACGAAGTCGGTCTGTACACGGTCTCGGTCTTCCTGGCGCTCGACGACTCGGTGGAACGACTTTGCGCCCGGGAGCCGTACCTGCTGCGCTACGCAAAGGTGCGGCTCTCGACGGTCGGCGCCCTCCGCGCCGCAGGCTTCGCCGTGATCCCCACGCTGGCTCGGCCGCACTACGACGTCGTCTTGCCCGACGTCGCCGCGCCGACTCTTGGCCGGCTGGAGGGCTGCTTCGAGCCTCCGGTGCCCAACCCGGCCCGTCAGTCGTGATGGCTTGGGGGTCGTAGCATGGACCTCGTGAAGTGGAACTTGTGGGTTGATTACCACCGCACTGACGGGGACGGGTTCACGCATACGAACGTCCGCAACGCCGAGCCCGGCGTGGAGTTGAAGCAGGGCGCCCACGTGGTCGTGGGAAACGAGGAAGCGGACCCGGCGGTGGCGGAGATCATGGCCGTCAAGCCGACCGGCGTCGTGCTCGTCAGGGTGTTGCCGGGGCCAGCGGAGGATCACCTCCACCTCGTGCGCCGCACCGACGCCAAAACGCACTGAGGACAGCCACCGCACCAACACTCCGGCGCCAGCAGTGACCTCGCTGGCGGCGTAACCGGCCTCGCGACGACCAGCTCCGCAGGGTGCTGGCCGGGGCGGCTAGCTACCGAGGGGAGATGGCTAGCGACGTGTAGGGAGAGATAGCAGAAATCGCTATCTTCTCGGCCGGCCGACGAGGTGCCGCGTTCCCGGGGCCTCCAGGCCGGGGCCGACGTGCGCGACGCCCTCGGATGACGGGCAACAGTCACCGGGCGGCGCGGGCCCCGAAGAAATTCTCGAAAAAGTCCCGCGAGGAATCCGCCCCGAGACGGCATAGCTCGGTCATAGGGGCGCACTGCCACCCACGGCATCGTGCTCCCGCTGACAGCAACGGTCGTCGAGGAGCCGACCGCCCCGAGCGCCCCGGCGCTCACCCGTTCCTCCGTCCCGGACGACGCCCGAGCGCGCCCGACTTCAGGAGGAACGACATGGACAACGACCGGCTGACCCTGACCGTCGAGGAGGCGGCCCGGCTGCTGGGCATCTCCCCGGGCGCTCGGCTACGAGCTGGTGGCCCGGGGCGAGGTGCCGAGCATCCGGCTCGGCCGGCGCATCGTGGTGCCCCGCCGGGCCCTCGACACCCTGCTCGACGCCGGGACGACGGAGGAATCGGTGTGACCGACTTCTGCGTCGACCCGACGTCGTCACCGGTGCGTCGGCGGCTGGGGCCGGCGCCGTGGTTCGTCCTCGAGGAACTGGTGCTGGTCGGAGACGGCGAAGGGGCGGAGACCAACGTCCGCTCGCTGGCGGCGGGCCTGTCGCTGAACAAGGACACGGTGGCCCGGGCGCTCGGTCGGCTCCGGGCGGCGGGCCTGGTGGTGGCCGAGCCCCAGGCTTCGCTCCGCGGGCGATTCGACACCGGCCGCTACCGCGTCGCCCCGGTCCCGGGCCTCCAGGTGCTCGACGAAGGGACCGACCGCCCATGGCCACGGCCGTCACGTCGTCCTACGCCACCCCCATCGCCGCGGGACGGCGCCCAACCCAGCCTCCTCGGCGACGTCCTTCAGACCATCGGCGGGCACCCGAGTCGGTGGACGAATCGACCCCATGGAGCGTTGACGCACTTGCACCAGGGGTGCGGGGCCGTCCTGCGCCCGTCCCGCGTGCTGCACGCGACGGTGGAGGACGGGCGCCGTGCTGAGCGTGGCGAAGCTCAAGGCCAAGCGGCGCGCCTACTACTGCGATGCCCTCGCCGCCGGCCTGGACGACTACTGCCGGGGCGTCGGCGAGGCGCCCGGCCACTGGGTCGGCCGAGGCGCCGAGATCCTGGGCCTGGCCGACAAGGTGGTCGACAGCGAAGGTTTCGAAGCGATCCTCGCCGGCCGTGACCCCGCTTCGGGGACGGAGCTGGTCGACCACCCGGTCCAGGTGCTCGGCTACGACGCCACCTTCTGCGCCCCGAAGTCCGTGTCGGTGTTGTACGGACTCGGCTCGCCGGCGGTGATGGCCGAGGTCCGGGCCGCCCACGACGCGGCGGTGGCGGCCGCGCTGGGGGCCTACGAGGCCGTGGCCTGCCGGGCCCGCCGGGCCCACGCCGGGGCTACGGTCGTGGAGGCGGACGGCTTCGTCGGCGCCGCCTTCCACCACCGCACGAGCCGCTCCGGCGACCCCACCTGCACACCCACGTCGTCCTCGCCTACCCCGTCCGCTACGCCGGGCGCTGGACCGCCCTCGACGGCCGACGGTGCTTCCCGTGGGCCAAGCCGGTCGGCCACCTCTACGAGGCGCAGCTGCGGGCGGAGCTGACCCGGCGCCTCGGCGTGGTCTGGGGGCCGGTGCGCAACGGCATCGCCGACATCGCGGCAGTGCCCTGAGTCCAGTCCTGCGCGCCTTCTCCAAGCGCCGGGCCGAGATCGAGGAGCACCTCGAAGCGGTCGGTCGCAGCTCGGCGCGCGCCGCCCAGCTGGCCGCCTACGCCACCCGCCAGCCCAAGGACCACCACCGCCGTGCGGACGAGTTGCGGGCCGACTGGTGGCGCCAGGCGTCCGAGCTGGGCGTGACCGAAGCCGCCGTGGCCGCCTGGACCGGACACGGCCGGCGCGTCGGCCGCCCCGATCCGACCGACCCCGCTGTACGGCGGTTGTTCGAGCGCCTGGGCGGCTCCGAGGGGCTGACCGCCCGCCGCTCGACGTTCGACCGCCGGGGCGTGGTGCAGGCCGTGGCCGATGCCTTCGGACCCGGAGCCGACGTGGGCGACATCGTTCGCCTGGCCGGCGCCTTCGTGGCGTCCGACCACGTCACGGCTCTGCCCGTGCCGGCCCACTCGGGCGACGTCCTGCGCCGGCGGGACGGCTCGGTGGTGCCCCTCGAGCACTTCGAGGAGGTGGCCCGGGCAGCGGTGCGCCTGGTGTTCCAGACCGCGCTGGAGAACGAGGTGACCGAGTTCTTCGGCCGGGAGCGATACGCCCGGGGCGAACGCGAGCAGGAGGGCTCCCGCAACGGCTACAGCCCGCTGACCATCAAGACCACCGCAGGGGAGGTGACCCTGCAGCGTCCGAAGACCCGGGGCACCGAGGTGGCCTTCGCCTCCCGGCTGCTCGGCGCTGGCGTGACCCGCACCAACGCCCTGGAGGCTCTCGTCATCGCCGGCTTCGTCCGCGGCCTGTCGGTGCGTGATGTGGAGGCGAGCCTCGCCGACGCCCTGGGCCCGAAGTCCACCGTGTCGAAGTCGACGGTGAGCCGGATCTGCGAGGAGATCAGGGACGAGTTCGACACCTGGAAGAGCCGGGACCTGTCCGGCGTGGAGGTCGACTACTTCTTCGCCGACGGCAGCGTGCGCCACGAGGCGCCATATGACCGGGTGGGGGGAAAGGACCCACCTGTGGCCTGTCGCAGCAGGTCGCTGAAGCTGAGGGCAGCCTGACTCCGGAGACGCGGGGAAGGGTGGCAAGCAGCCCTGACAACGACGGGACGGGCCGGCACTGCCAGACGGCCTGGGCCCGGCAAGCAAGACGGGAAGGTGTAACTCGATGTGAACCAGTGGTGGAACCCCCTCAAGCGGGAGACACCGGCTCCAACCTGGTGGATATGGGCCGGGCAGCAGTGCGCGGGAGGCCCAACTACCGGGCCGACCGACTCCGGATGGCGTAATACCCGCCGTCACGGAGGCCACGAGGAAGGCCTGCGGCGTACTCGTGGCGAGGCTGCAGGGGAAGAGCTGGGCACCGCCCCCGTCGAACGGTCATTGGTGAACGTGGGAACCATCCCGGGGCTGCCCTCCTCATCGGCCAACCAGGCCGATGATGGGCAGACTCGTCGTCAGTTGTTGGCCCCGGGATGGGACGGAGTCCTCGTAGTAGTCCGAGGCCGGGAAAGCCGGTCACATGGCGAAGGGGGACAGCGAGGCCGCAGCAGAGGTACTGCCACATCAGGAGGACGCCGGTGAATACTGACGCGCCGTGGCCGGATGCCGATGAGGCACGGTGGCGGGTACTGAAGATCCAGACCAAGCTGCACCAGTGGGCAACCGACGATCCGAACCGTCGGTTCGATGACCTCTACAACTTCGTCTACGACCCGGCTGTCCTGGTTGACGCCTGGCATCGGGTCAAGGGGAATCGGGGGGCACGTTCGGCGGGGGTGGACGGCCAGACGGCCTTCTACGTTTCCGTCGTGCGCGGAGAGGACGAGTTCCTCGCCGAGCTGCTGGCCGAGTTGAAGGCCCGCAGTTTCGCTCCCCTTCCCGTTCGGGAGCGCATGATCCCAAAGGCCGGAGGCAAGCTGCGCCGGTTGGGGATCGCGACCGTGCGGGACAGGGTAGTGCAAGCCGCCCTGAAGTCGGTGCTCGAGCCGATCTTCGAGGCGGACTTCCAGCCGTGCAGCTACGGCTTCCGTCCGAAGCGCCGAGCCCAAGACGCCATCGCCGAGATCCACCACTTCACCAGCCGCTCCTATGAGTGGGTTCTGGAGTGCGACATCACGGCGTGCTTCGATGAAATCTCGCATGTCGGTCTCATGGACCGCCTACGGGCCAGAGTCGGAGACAAGCGCGTCCTGGGCCTGGTGAAGGCGTTCCTCAAAGCCGGCATCCTCGGTGAGGATGGCGTGGAGCGGGACACGGTCACCGGCACCCCACAAGGGGGGATTCTCTCGCCCCTGCTCAGCAACATCGCCCTCTCAGTTCTCGACGATCATTTCGCCGCGGCCTGGGAAGCGATGGGCAACGCCTCGTCTCAACGCCAAGCGCGTCGGCGCAAAGGTCTGGCCACCTACCGCTTGATGCGGTATGCCGACGACTTTGTCGTCGTGGTGTCCGGCTCACGCGCCCATGCCGAAGGACTGCGGGACGAGGTGGCAGAGGTGCTTCAACCGATGGGCCTACGCCTATCGGAACAGAAGACGAGGATCGTCCACATCGA
>JAHFUS010000026.1:0-17814 GCA_023264975.1 Actinomycetes bacterium
AGCATGTTGCCGCCCAGGTGGATCCAGCTCCCGTGCATGAACATGGAGAACACGAGGGCGACGAAGACGCGCTTGTGCGGGAACTCGGCCGGCGTATCGGGGTCGGCGACGCACGAGGCTTCGTCTTGGGCGGGGCCGAAGGTGTCGAACAGCTCCTCTTGTGACAGCGGCCGGCCCTTCACGACCTCGCACGGGATGGCCGCCGTCTTGACGGTGAACTCGACGTCGTCGGTGCGGTTACCGGCACCCTGGATGAGGACCCACACCGCCACACAGGCGGCGATGAGGACGATGGTGACGACCGGCGTGGTGCTCGTGGGGTTCTCGTCCTTCAGCGGGATCATCCGCCTCCGAGGCTATCGAACGGGGTCACGACGCCGCCCGCCTAGACTCCGCTCATGGCCGAGGCCGATCCGCTCCGGAAATACGTGGAGGCGGGCATCGCCTTCACCCAGCTCACCAAGGCGCGCGCCGAGGCGATCGTGCGCGAGTTGGTGAAGGCGGGTGACGTCCATCGTGAGCAGGCGCAGGACAGCGTGGAGGAACTGCTCGACCGCAGCCGCAAGAGCACCGAGGGGATCGCCTGGCTGGTGCGCCGCGAGATCGAGAAGCAGCTCTCGTCGATGGGCTTCGCCACCAGGGACGAGGTGGACAAGCTGGAAGCGCGGATCGACGGCCGCTTGGCGGCTATGGCAGCGGCTGGCGCACCGGCGGCGAAGCCGTCGAAGGCGGGACCCCCGAAGAAGGCCGCCACCACCGCGAAAGCGGCTCCGAAAGCGGCGGCCACGGCGGCCAGCACCACCGTTGCGGGGGTCAAGAAGGCGCCGTCCACGCCACCACCGGGCACCGCGGCCCGCAAGGCGACCACCTCGTCGTCGCGCCGCAAGGCAGCCGAGCCGCGCGGTCGGGCATGAGCACAGGCGCAGGGCGATCGGCCGCTTCGCCGCACGGCGGCGTGCGGGCACAGTCCCGTCGTTTCGGTGCGCGCCCAGGTTGCGCCGGCACCAGGACCCGGATCCCGCACCCTCACGCCGTCGCAAACCGGCGGGTGCCGGCGCTCGCCGCGGCGCCCCGCTGAGCGCCCGCCGCCGCCTCGACGCCGAACTGGTGCGCCGGGGGCTGGTCCCCAGCCGCGAGCAGGCGCACCGGCGCCTGGCCGAGGGCCGTGTCCTGGTGGGAGGTGCTCCGGCCGACAAGGCGTCCCGGTTGGTGGCGGCGGGTGAGCCGCTCGAGATCGTGGGCCCGCCGGCGCGCTTCGTCAGCAGGGGCGGAGAGAAGCTGGAGGCGGCGCTGGAGCGCTTCGAAGTCGACGTGGCCGACCGGAGGGTGCTCGACGCCGGTGCGTCCACCGGCGGGTTCACCGACTGCGTCCTCCAGCGCGGCGCGGCAGCCGTGCTGGCGGTCGACGTGGGTCACGGCCAGCTGCACGAGCGGGTCGCAGGTGACCCGAGGGTGACCGTGCGGGACCGCACCAACGTCCGCAGCCTGGTGCTCGAAGCCCCCGTCGACGTGGTGGTGGCCGACCTGTCGTTCATCTCCCTCGGCGTGGTGGCGCCCGCCCTGCTCGGCCCCAACGCGGCGCCCGGCGCCGACGTCGTGGTGCTGGTGAAGCCGCAGTTCGAGGCGGGCCGGGCCGATGTCTCCAAGGGCCGGGGTGTGGTCCGCGACCCCCAGGTGTGGCGGCGGGTGCTCGGCGACGTGTCGTCCGCCCTTGTCGGCCACGGAGCGGCGATGATGGGGGCGATGGTCTCGCCCCTTACCGGGGCCGACGGCAACGTCGAGTTCCTGGTCCACCTGCGCGCCTCGTCGTCGGACGCCCCGCCGGCACCCGTCGATCTCGACGCCGTGGTGGCGTCCGCCTGCGCGCTCGTGGGAATCGACCCGCCGGCAGCGGGCGGGGAGGGCTGATGGCCACCGTCGCCCTCGTGCCCCACCGGTTCCGTTCCGAGGCCCTCGAACTGGCGGAGCGCACCATCGACTGGCTGGTCGACCGCCGCCACGAGGCGCGGGTGCCGGAGGAAGCGGCCGCCACGACGAAGCTCCGCCTGCACGCCTGCGCCGCCGGTGCGCTCGCCGACGGTCTCGACCTTGCCGTCAGCCTGGGCGGCGACGGCACCATGCTGCACACCGTCGACCTGCTGGCGGGGTCGGGGGTGCCCGTGATGGGCGTCAACGTCGGCCACCTGGGTTATCTCACCGAGGTCGAGCCTGCCGCCCTGCCGGCGGCGCTCGAGCGCTTCCTCGGCGGCGACTACAAGGTCGAGGACCGGATGTCGCTCGAGGTCGAGGTGCTGCGCACGGGCGGGGCCGAGGTGTGCGTGTGCCTCAACGAGGCGGTGCTGGAGAAGACCGAGTCGGGCCACACCATCCGCATCGCGGCCGACATCAACGGCCGCCACTTCATCACCTACACGGCCGACGGCCTCATCGTGTCCACGCCCACCGGGTCAACCGCCTACAACCTGTCGGCCCGCGGGCCCATCCTGTCGCCTGCGCAGCGGGCCATCGTGGTGACGCCGGTGTCGCCCCACGGCCTGTTCGACCGCTCCCTCGTGCTCGGCGCCACCGAGGCGGTGCGCCTCGAGGTGCTGGAAGGCCGCCCCGCCGCCCTGGTGCTCGACGGGCGCGACCACGGCAGCCTCGCCCCCGGCGACACGGTGTCGTGCCGGGCCGGCGTGCACGACGCCCGCTTCGTCACCTTCGGCGAGCGGGACTTCCACCAGATCCTGCGCACCAAGTTCGGCCTGGGCCGCTGATGCTCACCGAGCTCGCCATCCGCGACCTGGGCGTGATCGCCGACCTGCGGGTCACCCTCGACGCCGGCATGACGGCGGTGACGGGGGAGACCGGCGCCGGCAAGACCATGCTGGTGGAGGCCATCGAGCTGCTGGTGGGAGGGCGGGCCGACGGCATGATCGTGCGCTCGGGGGCGGCCGAGGCGTGGGTCGAGGGTCGCTTCGTGGTGGGCGACGAGGAGGTGGTGCTGGCGCGGGCGGTGCCCGCCACCGGTCGCTCCCGCGCCTATGTCGACGGGCGGATGGCGCCGGTGGCGGCGCTGGCCGAGGCGGGCGCACGGCTGGTCGACATGCACGGCCAGCACGCCCACCAGTCCCTGCTGGCGCCGGCCGCCCAGCGGGCGGCGCTGGACGAATTCGCCGGCGTCGACCACGCGCCCCTCGTCGGGGCCCGCAGGCGGGTGCGGGAGATCGCCGCCGGCCTCGATGCGCTCGGGGGCGACGATCGGGCACGCACCCGGGAGGCGGAGCTGCTGCGCTTCCAACTGTCCGAGCTGGAGGCGGCCGGGGTCTGCGATCCGCAGGAGGACGCCGCGCTGGAGGCGGAGGAGGATCGGCTGGCCGACGTGGCCGCGGCGCGGGAGGCGGCCGTGGCGGCCACCCAGGCGCTGGCCGGCGACGACGGCTGGTCCGACGCCCTCGGAGCGGCGCTGGCGGCGGTCGCCCACCGCCCCGCCCTCGCCGCGTTGGAGGTCCGCCTGCGCACGCTCACGGCCGAGGCGGCCGACGTGGCGGCCGAGCTGCGGGCGGCGGCCGAGGGCATGGACGAGGACCCCGAGCGGCTGGCCGCGGTGCGGGAGCGCCGCCGCCTGCTGCGCGAGCTCCGCCGCAAGTACGGGGACAGTCTGGCCGACGTGATTACCTACGCCGTCGAGGCCCGAGCGCGTCTCGACGACCTGGAGCACCACGCCGCCCGGGCGGCTGCACTGGAGGCCGAGCGCACCGCGGCCGAGGCCGACGTGGCCAGGGCAGAGGCGGTGGTGGGGACGATGCGCAGGAAGGCGGCGCCGAGGCTGGGCGAGGCGGCCCAGGCCCACCTCCGCGAGCTCGCTCTGCCCCACGCCCGCCTCACCGTGAGCGTGGGCGATGCCGACCCCGGTGACGACGTGGCCTTCCTGCTGGCCGCCAACCCGGGCGAGGGCCCGCTGCCGCTCACCAAGGTGGCGTCGGGCGGCGAGCTGGCCCGCACCATGCTGGCGCTGCGGCTCGTGCTCGACCAGGCGCCGCCCACCCTGGTGTTCGACGAGGTCGACGCCGGCATCGGCGGGGAAGCGGCCCTGGCCGTGGGCCGGCGGCTGGCCGCCCTGGCCGCGGCCGGCGACCGTGGCGGGTTGCGCCAAGTGCTGGTGGTGACCCACCTGCCTCAGGTGGCGGCGTTCGCCGACAACCAGCTGGCGGTCCGCAAGGTGGAGCGCGACGGACGGGCGGTGGCCGAGGCGGCGGCCGTCGAAGGAGACGAGCGGGTCGCGGAGCTGTCCCGCATGCTCTCGGGCCATCCCCGCAGCACAGCCGCGCGCGGCCACGCCGAGGAGCTCCTGGCCGTGGCCGCCCGCGACAGGGGGCGGTGATGGCGAAGAGGACGGCGCCACCGTCGAAGGCCGTCTCCGCCGGCACGCGCGAGCCACGTCGGCGCGCCACCGTCGAGGTCACGTCGGGACCGGCCCGAGTCGACCGCCGCACCAAGGACCTCACCAAGCGCCTCCGGCCCGGCGACATCGCCGTCATCGACCACGAGGACCTCGACCGGGTGGCGGCCGAGGCGCTGGCGCGCGCCGGCATAGCCGGTGTGGTGAACGCGGCGGTGTCGCTCACCGGCCGGTACCCCAATGGCGGGCCCCTGGCGCTGGCCACCGCCGGCGTCACCCTGGTGGACGGCGTGGGCTCGCACGTGATGGAGCTGGTGGCCGAGGGCCAGGACGTGCGCCTCGACGGCGGCGAGGTGTGGGTCGACGGTGTCATCGTGGGCCACGGCGTCCGCCAGGACGAGGCTTCGCTGCGCACGGCCTACGAGGCGGCCAAGGAGACGATGGGCGAGGCGCTGGAGAGCTTCGCCGCCAACACCTTGGAGTACCTCCGCGACGGGCACGACGGCGTCCTCGAGTCGCCCGAGCTGCCCGACCTCGCCGTCGACATGCGGGGTCGCCAGGTGCTCATCGTGGTTCGCGGGTTCGACTACCGGGAGGACCTGTCGCACCTGCGAAGCTACGTACGGGAGATCAAGCCGGTGCTGCTGGCAGTCGACGGCGGGGCCGACGCATTGCTGGAGGAAGGCCTGCGACCGCATGTGATCCTGGGCGACTTCGACTCGGTGTCCGACAGCGCGCTGCGGTGCGGGGCCGAGCTCGTGGTGCACTCCTACCGTGGCGGTGACGCGCCCGGCGCCAAGCGGCTGGAGGAGCTGGGGCTCGCGTACACGACCTTCTCGCCCACTGGCACCAGTGAGGACGCGGCCATGCTCCTGGCCTACGAGAAGGGCGCCGACCTGATCGTGGCCGTCGGGACGCATGTGTCGATGGTGGAGTTCCTCGACAAGGGCCGCGCCGGCATGGCGTCCACCTTCCTCACCCGCCTCAAGGTCGGCCAGCTGCTGGTGGACGCCAAGGGCGTGAGCAAGCTCTACGAGAGCCGCATCCGCAAGCGCGACCTCGTGTTCTTCCTCCTCGCCGCCATGCTGTGCTTCGTGGTGGTGGTCGTCGCCGTGTTCCCACGCGTGTTCCTCGAGAGCTTCTGGCTGCTGGTCCGCGAGGCGTGGCGGTCGCTGACCCACTGACCCGATGATCAACTTCCGCTTCCACCTCGTCTCCCTCACCGCCATCTTCCTCGCCCTCGGCATCGGCATCGCCGTCGGCGCCACGGTCGTCGACCGCGCCACCGTCGGCTTCTTGGAGACGCGCCTCAAGGGCGTGGAGCGGCGCCTCGATTCCACCGACACCGAGAACGCCAAGCTGGCCACCGAGCTTGACCGGTGGTCCGCCTTCGCCGAAGAGGCGCGCGACGAGTCGGTGGCCGGCCGGCTCGAGGGCGTGCCGGTGCTGGTGTTCGGCGTGCAGGGCATGGACCGCCGGCCGGTGGAGGACCTGCGACGCTCGCTGGCCTCGGCCGGGGCGGTGCTGCAGGGCACCGTATGGTTCACGTCGAAGCTGGCGCTCGACAACGACGAGGACGCAGTTGCGCTGGCCGAGTTGCTGGGCGTGGCGCCCCGCGGCGGCGACCCGGTGCGGCGGTCGATGATCAAGCTGCTGTCGGCCGAGCTGGCGGGCCAGACGGCCACCGGGCTGCTGGCCAAGCTGCGCGAGGCCGCCTTCGCGGAGATCGAGCCCGCAGCCGAGGGCGTGGACCCGGCGGCCGTCTCCGTCGAGGGGACCCGTTTCGTGGTGGCGTCCGACGACAAGTCCGACGTGGCCAACGAGGACCTGGCCGTTCCCTTCGCAGGCGAGCTGGCAGGGGTGGCCCGGGCCCGGGTGCTGGCCGTCGAGCCCGGTCGTGACGCCGACGGCCCCCGCCGGCCGGCGGTGCGGGCCGTCTTCGTGGGGCCGCTGCGCACCGACGACCAGGTGTCGCCCCTTCTGTCGACGGTGGACGACCTGGAGCACTTCCGGGGCCGCTTCGCCGCCGTCTACGCCCTGCGCGACCTCGGCACCGGCAAGTTCGGCCACTACGGCGTCGGCCCCGGCGCCGCCCGCCTGGTGCCGGAGACGGCGAGGTGACGACCACCGAGCCGGTCGGAGCGACGGTCCCCGTCCGGGCCCGAGCGGGGCGGGCGACGGTCGCCACCCCCGGCGCCGGCCTGGGGCGCGCCGCCGTCGGTATCTCGGCGTGGAACGCCGTCTCCCGGGTGACGGGGTTCGTGCGGGTGCTGGCGGTGGGCGCCGCCCTCGGTGCGACGTTCCTCGGCAACACCTACCAGAGCGCCAACCTGGTCTCGACGCTCACCTTCGAACTCCTGGCCGCGGGGCTGCTGTCCGCGCCGCTCGTCCCCGCGTTCGTGGGGTTGTTCGACGAGGGTCGCGACGGCGACGCGGAACGGCTGGCCGGGTCGCTGCTCGGTCTCGCCCTCGCTGCGCTGGGGGCGCTGGCGCTGGCCATGGCGGTGGCCGGGCCGCTGCTCATGCGGGCGCTCACCGCCGGGGTGGACGACGCCGCGGTGCGGGCCGACGAGGTCCGGTTTGGGTCGTTCCTGCTGTGGTTCTTCCTGCCCCAGATGCTGCTCTACGCGGCCGGGGCGGTGGCCGGCGCCCTGCTCAATGCCCGGAGCCGGTTCGCGGCGGCCGCCTTTTCGCCGGTGGCCAACAACGTGGTCGTCACGGCGACGATGGTGGCGTTCGTGGCTGTCACCGCCGGGGCCGACCGCGGCCTCGACCTCGGCCTGGCGCCCAAGCTGATCCTCGCTCTCGGCACCACCGCCGGCGTGCTGGCCATGGCCGCCGTCCCGGTGCTGGCCCTGCCGGGGGCAGGCGTCCGCCTTCGGCCCCGGATCGACCTCGGAGCGCCCGGCCTTCGGGCCGTGGCCCGGGTAGGGGCGTGGGGGGCTGCCCTCCTGGCCGCCGTGCAGGTGCTGATGGCCGTCACCCTCGTCCTGGCCAACAAGGTGGAGGGCGGGGTGGTGGCCTACCAGATCGCCTTCACCTTCTTCCTCCTGCCGTTCGCCCTCGTGGCCCACCCGATCTTCACCGCCCTGCACCCGCGGCTGTCGTCGAGCGCGCACGCCGGCCGGTGGGCCGACTTCGGCGGCGACCTGTCCCAGGGCCTGCGCCGCACGCTGGTCCTGGTCGTGCCCGCCGCCGCCCTCCTCGCCGCTCTGGCGCAGCCCGTACTCGCCCTCGTCCGCTTGGGAGCGCTCGACCCGGCCGGCGCCGCACTGGTGGCGCGGGTCCTTGCGGCCTGTTCCCTCGGCCTCGGCGGGTACGCCGCTTTCCAGCTCCTCGCCCGGGCCGCCACCGCCGCCGGCCAGGCCCGGCTTGCCGCCCTCGTCGGCCTCGGCGTCGCCGCCGGCGGGTCGGTGCTCATGGTGGTGGCGGCCGGTGCCACGTCGGGCGACGACCGGGTGGTGGCCCTCGGGGTCGCCCACTCGATCGCCATGACGGCCGGCGCCGCCGCCCTGTTCGCACTTCTCCGCCGGCGGGTCGCGGCTGCGGTGCCGGTGGGCGGCGCAGTGGTGCAGGCGGTGGTGGCGGGCGGTGCCGCATGGGCGGCCGCCGCCGCCGGGGCCGGCGCGCTCGATTTGGGCGGCCGCACGGGCGCCCTGGCCGACCTGGCCGCCGGCGGCGTGTCCGGCCTGGCCGCCGGCGGGCTCGTCCTGTGGGCGAGCGGCGGCCTCCGCACCGCCGGCGCCGTCAGGCGGGCCCGCCCGTGAAGGCGCCCGCCGTGGTCTGGTCAGCCGGAGTGGACCGCGGCGGTACCGGCTGGCTGACCAGTGCCGGCGTGGGGTGGCGGGCGTGACGGCGACCCCGGGCGTGGGCAGCCGCCTCGAGGGTGGGACGGGTGCCAACGGCGGCGGGGGCGGTACGGCGCCCGTGGTGGTGGCGCTGGTGCCGGCCAAGGACCGCGCCGATTCGATCGGCGCCACCGTGGCCGCCCTGTGGGGCGTCGGCGGTGTGGACGACGTGGTCGTCATCGACGACGGCTCCACCGACGCCACCGCCACCGCCGCTCTGGCGGCCGGCGCCCAGGTGGTGGTGCTCGCCGTCAACCAGGGCAAGGGCGCGGCGGTGGCGGCGGGTATCGCCGCCACCCCGCACGCCGGCGTCTACCTGCTGATCGACGCCGACCTCGGCGCCACCGCCGGCATGGCCGGCGCCCTGCTCACGCCGGTGCTGGCCGGCGACGCCGACATGACCGTCGCCGTGCTCCCCTCGGCCGGCGCCAAGGCCGGCCTCGGAGGAGTGAAGCGCCTGGCCGGCTCGGGCATCGCCCGCGCCACCGGCGGCCGCTTCCGGCCCCGTGCGCCCCTGTCCGGCCAGCGGGCGGTCGACGCCACCTTGCTGCGGTCACTGCCCCTGGCCGACCGCTTCGGCCTGGAGACGGCCCTCAGTATCGACGCCGTGCGGGCCGCCGCTCGGGTGGTCGAGGTCGAGATCCCCATGGACCACCGCCACACCGGCCGCTCCCTGGCCGGGTTCCGCCACCGGGCCGGCCAGGGGATCGACGTGGCGCGGGCCCTGTGGCCGAGGACCACCTCGGCGCGGCAGCGGATCGGCGGCATCCTCGTCGCGTTCGCCGTGCTCTTCGGCGCCATGGTCTGGTCCGGGGGCAACTGGGAGCCCTCGAGTGTCGCCCCGTCTGCCCGCGTGTCCAAGGTGGTGATCTTCGGCGCGCCGAGGCTCGGGTGGGAGGACATCGGCACCGGCGCCATGCCCCAGCTCGATCGGCTGATAGCGCACGGAGCGATCGCTGCCACCAGCGTGCGGACGATCGCAGGGCGGCCGTCCACGACGGAGGGCTATGCCACCTTGGGGGCCGGCACCCGGGTGCGCGCCGACGACGGCGCCGCCGCCGCCTTCGATGTGGGCGACTCGGTGGAGGGGGGCACGGCCGGCGACGCGCTGCGCCGGCGCACGGGCGTCGCCCCGAGGGGCGAGGTGGCGGTGATCGGGGCGCCGGCCACCACCCTGCTCAACCGGGGCCTGCACCTGTCCAGCGCTCCCGGCGCGCTGGGCGACGCGATGCGGCGCGCCGGCCTGCGGACCGCGGTGGTGGGCAACGCCGACACCGGGGTGCAGCTCGTCAAGCGCCCGCCGCTGTTGCGGCCGGCGGCAGTCGCCGTGATGGACAGCCGCGGGTCGGTGGACGTAGGGACGGTCGGACGCTCGCTGCTCACCCCCGACCCGGCCGCACCCTTCGGCCTGCGGGCCGATCAGGACGCGGTCATGGATGCGGTGCGGTCGAGTCTCGCCCGAGCCGACGTCGTCGTCGTGGACCCGGGCGACCTTGACCGCAGCTCGGAGTTCGCCGCGCTGTCCACCCCCGCCCAGGCCGCCCGGGTCAGGCGGGCGGCCATGGCCGCCACGGACGACCTGCTGGGTCGGGTATCCACCGCAGCCGGTCCCGACGCGCTCCTCCTGGTGGTGTCCGTCGCCCCGCCCGGCAAGCAGTGGCACCTCACGCCCACCATCGCCAGCGGGGCCGGTGTACGCCCGGGCTACCTCCACTCGCTCTCCACCCGTCGCCTCGGCGTGGTCACCCTCACCGATCTGGCTCCCACCGTCCTCTCGTCCCTCGGTGCGCCGGTGCCCGAGGGGATGATCGGGCACGCCCTGCGCTACCACCCCGGCGAGGTCGACGTGGGCCGCCTCCGGCGGATCGACCGCGATGCCGCCCTCCGCGAGGCCATCTACTTCCGCCTCACCGTGACCTACATCGTGATCCAGGCCCTGGTGTACCTGCTGGCAGTCCTGGCGTTCTCCCGCGCCGGCGGCGCCGGCGGCGCGGGGAGGGGAGGCCGATCGCTGCGCTGGGTCGTGCTGGCGGTCAGCGCCTGGCCCCTCGCCACCTTCCTGCTGCGAGCGGTGCCCAATGTGGGAGCGCTGGGCGGGAACGCCGTCCTCCTGCTCGTGGTCATCGACGTCGCCGCCGTCACCCTCGCCCTGCGGGCCCGTCGCCGTCCCCTCGCGCCGCTGGCGTGGGTGTGCGGCGCCACGGTCGCCCTGCTCGTGATCGATGTGGCCACGGGCGCCCGGTTGCAGACGTCCAGCCTGCTCGGCTACTCGCTGCACACGGCGGCCCGCTTCACCGGCTTCGGGAACACCGCCTTCGCCACGCTCGCCTCCACCACCATCATCGCGGTGGCCCTCCACCTGCACCACGCGCCGCGTCGGCGGGAGGCGCTGGTGACGGCCGGGTGCGTGTTCGCCCTCGTGGTCGTGGCGGACGGGGCGCCGGCGCTGGGGGCGGACGTCGGCGGCATCCTCACCCTGGTCCCCGTCTTCAGCCTCACCCTGATGGCCCTGTCCGGCCGGCGCCTGAGCTGGAAGGCGGTGGGCCTGGCGGCGGGCGTCACCATCGGCGTTCTGGTGGTGGCCATGGGCATCGACTTCCTGCGGCCGGCGCCGTCGCGGACCCATCTCGGATCCCTTGTCACGCGCGTGCGCGACCAGGGCTGGGAGCCCCTCACCACGACGGTCAGCCGGAAGATCGCCGCGAACCTGCGCACCTTCAAGTCGCCCTGGACCTGGACGATCCCCATAATCGCCCTTTACATGCTGTACGTGCTCGGCTTCGCCCGGGGCTGGTCAGGGCTGCTCCCGGCCCGGTCGGCCGTGCGGGCGGCGGTGGTGGGGGTGCTGGCCGCCGGGCTGCTGGGCTATGCGGTCAACGACTCCGGCGTCGTCGTCACCGCTTTGGTCTTCGTCTACATCGGCCCGTTCCTCACCCTCGTCGCCCTCGAGCGGGAACGGGGCGGACCGGTCATGCTTCCTTCGCCCGTCCCCCGACCCGGCCAGGCGCCGCCGACGCCGGCCGAGGACAGGGTGGTCGTGGCCGGCACCGAGCCGTGACCGTCGCCCTCGGCGCCGTCGCCGGCTACCTGGCCGGCCGGCTCCTTTGGCTCCTGGTCCGCCCGGCCTTCGCCGCGCCGGTGCTCCAGCGGGAGAACTATCGGGGGCGCCCGGTGGCCACCGCCGCCGGTATCGTCGTTCCCTTCGTGCTGCTGGCCGTCGAGGGAGGCCGGGCGGTGGCGGGAGCGGCCGGATTCGGTGCCGACGGCGGCCTCCCTCCGACCCGGGTGTCCGTGCTCGTGGTCGTGGTCGGGATGGGCCTCGCCGGCGTGTTCGACGACCTGGCCGGCAGCGGCGACGCCCACGGCTTCCGGGGCCACCTCGGCGCCCTCGCCCGGGGCCGGCTCACTACCGGTGGCGTCAAGGTGCTGGCCGGCGGGGCGGTCGCCCTGATCGCGGTGGCCCCCGCGGCCGGCGCTTCCCCGGGCCGCCTCCTGGCCGACGCCGCTCTGGTGGCCCTGGCCGCCAACGTCGGGAACCTGTTCGACCGGCGCCCCGGACGGGCCATCAAGGCGGGCACCGCGGCCTTTGTCGTGCTCGCGGTGGCCACGGCCGCCACCACGGCCCTTACCGCAGTGGCGGTGGTCGTCGGCGCCGCTCTCGCCCTGCTCGCCGACGACCTCAACGAACGACTCATGCTCGGCGACGCCGGGGCCAACGCCCTCGGGGGAGCCGTGGGCGCGGGCGTGGTGGTGGCCTGCGCCTCCGGCACCCGCAACGTGGTGCTGGTAGTCGTCGTGGCGCTGAACCTGGCCGGCGAACTGGTGTCGTTCAGCACTGTGATCGACGCCGTGCCGCCCCTGCGGGCGCTCGACCGCGCCGGCCGCATCCGCCGGGGGGCCGGCGGGGTCAGGTAGGGTACGAGCCCGTGGCGAAGCACATCTTCGTGACGGGGGGTGTGTCCTCGTCGCTCGGCAAGGGCATCACGGCCTCCGCCCTCGGCCGCCTGCTCAAGGCCCGGGGCCTGCGGGTCACGATGCAGAAGCTCGACCCGTACATCAACGTCGATCCGGGCACCATGAACCCGTTCGAGCACGGCGAGGTGTTCGTCACCGACGACGGCGGCGAGACCGACCTCGACCTCGGCCACTACGAGCGGTTCATCGACGAGAACCTGCACCGGGAGTCGAACACCACCACCGGCTCGATCTACCAGTCGGTGATCGCCAAGGAGCGCAGGGGCGACTTCCTGGGAAAGACGGTGCAGGTCATCCCCCACGTCACCAACGAGATCAAGGAGCGGATCACCCGCCTCGTCACCGACGAGGTCGATGTGGTCATCACCGAGGTCGGCGGCACGGTGGGCGACATCGAGATCCTCCCGTTCCTCGAGGCCATCCGGCAGTTCCGCAAGGACGTCGGCCGCGACAACGTCTGCTACATCCACCTCACGCTCGTGCCCTACCTCGGCCCGAGCGGGGAGCAGAAGACCAAGCCGACCCAGCACTCGGTCACCGAGCTGCGCAGCCGGGGCATCCAGCCCGACGTCATCGTCTGCCGCTCCGATCAGCCCTTGTCGGACGGTCTCAAGCGCAAGATCTCGCTGCTCTGCGACGTGTCCACCGATGCGGTGGTGAGCGCGGTCGACGCCCGCAACCTCTATTCCATCCCCCTCGTGCTGCACGAGGAGGGCCTCGACGACGAGGTCTGCCGCCTGCTCCAGCTGAGTACGCCGGCGCCCGATCTGGCCCGCTGGACGTCACTCGTGAACCTGGTCGACGCCGCGGTCAAGCCGGTGCGCATCGGCCTCATCGGCAAGTACGTGAACCTGGCCGACGCCTACCTGTCGGTGGTCGAGGCGCTACGCCACGCAGGGTTCCACCACGGGGCCAAGGTGGACATCGACTGGATCCAGGCCGAGGAGGTCACCGGCCTGCTGGCCGACGGCCGCCTGCGCGACCTCGACGGCATGGTGATCCCCGGCGGGTTCGGCGAGCGGGGCATCGACGGCAAGATCGCCGCCGCCGGCTACGCCCGCGAGCACGACGTGCCCTGCCTGGGCCTGTGCCTCGGGCTCCAGGTCATGGTGATCGACTTCGCCCGCAACGAGGCCGGGCTCCTGGAGGCCCACTCCCGCGAGTTCGACCCCACCTCGCCCGAGATGGTGATCGACCTCATGGACGAGCAGCGCGAGGTCGTCAACATGGGCGGCACCATGCGCCTCGGGTCGTACGTGGCCAAGCTCAAGCCCGGCTCGCTGGTCGAGAAGGCCTACGGCGAGCCCGTCGTATACGAGCGCCACCGCCACCGCTACGAGGTCAACCCCCGCTACCGGCACCGCCTGGAGGAGGCCGGCCTGGTGTGTTCGGGCACGTCGCCCGACGACCGCCTGGTCGAGTTCATCGAGCTGCCCGGCCACCCGTGCTGGATCGGCACCCAGGCCCACCCCGAGTTCAAGAGCCGGCCCGACCGGCCCCACCCGCTGTTCTTCGAGCTGGTGGGCGCCGCCCTCGACCGGGCCGAGGGTCGCAACCCTCAGCTGCCTGTCATCTGAGCCGGCCCGGCCTCATGAGCGAATCCGAGGCGAGCGCGGCCAGAGCGGCCCGCTGAGCGGATGAGGACGAGCGGTTTCCGCAAGCTGGACGAGCGCGAGGTGTGGCGCGGCGCGGTGGTGTCCGCCGGCGTCGGGCGTTACCAGGCGCCCGACGGCACCGTGTTCGAGCGCGACGTCGTGCATCACCCCGGCGCCGTCGTGGTGGTGCCCGTGCTCGACGGCGGCGCCGCCGTCCTGCTCGTGCGCCAGTACCGCTCGCCCATCGAGACCGAGCTGCTCGAGCTGCCCGCCGGCAAGCGCGACGTGGCCGGCGAGCCGCCCGAGATCACCGCCGCGAGGGAGCTGGAGGAGGAGGTGGGCATGAGGGCCGGCCGCCTGCAGAAGCTGGGGGAGTACTTCAACTCGCCCGGCTTCTGCGACGAGCACTCGCACCTGTTCATGGGCCTCGACCTGGAGGAGTGCGGCACCTCGTTCCAGTGCGTCGAGGAGATCCACATGACCATCGAGCGGGTCGTCCTCGCCGACGTTCCCGCCATGGTCGCGGCCGGCGCCATCGTGGATGCCAAGACGATCATCGGCCTCTTCCTCGCCCGAGAGGCGCTTTCGAGGAAATAGCTCCCCGTTTTGGCGAGGTATCCACTCGGGAACCCGCCGGGCCCGCCCGCCCGCCTACCCTGGGCACGTGATCGTCGGAGTGCCGGCCGAGGTGAAGACGGGCGAGAACCGGGTGGCCATCACCCCCGACGGCGTGCGCGAGCTGGTGGCCCACGGTCACCGGGTGCTGGTGGAGCGGGGAGCGGGTGACGGGTCGTCGATCACCGACACCGACTTCACCGCCGCCGGCGCCGAGACGGTCGGCGAGGCCGATGCGTGGGGCGCCGAGATGGTCGTGAAGGTGAAGGAGCCGCAGCGCAACGAGTGGGCCGGGCTGCGGGCCGACCAGATCCTCTTCACGTACCTGCACCTGGCCCATTACCCCGACGTGGCCAAGGCGCTGCTCTCGGCCGGCACCACCGCCCTCGCCTACGAGACGGTGCAGACCTCGAACGGCGCCCTGCCGCTGCTGGCGCCCATGAGCGAGGTGGCGGGCCGCATGGCCACCCAGATCGGGGCCCACTACCTCGAGCGGCACAACGGCGGGCGGGGCGTGCTCCTTGGCGGTGCGCCGGGCGTGCGGCCGGCGCGGGTCGTCGTGATCGGCGCAGGCAACGTCGGTTGGAACGCGGCGTGGATCGCCCAGGGCATGGAGGCCGAGGTGTGGCTCCTCGACAAGAACCTCGACCGTCTCCGCTTCGTCGACCAGATCCACAAGGGCCGCATCCTCACCCTGGCGTCCAACCGGGGCGCGGTGGAGCGGGCGGTGGCCGAGGCCGACCTGTTGATCGGCGCCGTGCTGGTGCCCGGCGGCCGGGCGCCCATGGTGGTCGCCGAGGACATGGTGCGGGCCATGAAGCCCGGTGCCGTCATCGTCGACATCGCCATCGACCAGGGTGGGTGCGTGGAGACGACACGCGAGACCACCCACGCCGCGCCGGTGTACGAGGTCCACGGGGTGTTGCACTACGCGGTGGGCAACGTGCCCGGCGCCGTGCCGCACACGTCCACCTACGCCCTCACCAACGCCACTCTTCCGTACGTGCTCGAAGTGGCGGAGCGGGGCGTGCGGGGCGCGGTGGAGCACGAGCCGTCGTTGCGCCTCGGCGTCACCACGGTCGGAGGCCATGTCACCAACGCGGTGGTGGCGGAGGCGCTGGGCCTGCCGGTGGCCGACCCCCTGGCGTGCCTGGCCTGAGGCCCCTCGACGCCCGACCCGGTCGCGGCGGGGCGCCGCTCAGCGCCGCCGCCCTCGGGTTCCTGGCCGACCTGGAGGAACGGGGCCGCGCCGCCAACACCCTCGCCGCGTACCGACGGGACCTGGTCGCCTACGAGCGCTTCCTTGCCGGCCGAAACCTCACCGTGGTCGAAGCAGGCGCGCGCGACGTGGCCGCGTACCTGGCAGCCATGGAGTCGGCCGGCCGGCGGCCGGCGTCGATGGCCCGGGCCCTGGTGGCACTGCGCTCGCTGCACCGGTGGTGCGGGAACGACGCGGCGGGATCGGTCGACCGGCCGGAGCCGGTGTCGGCCGGCACGGCCGTGCTCACCGAGGCCGAGGCGGCGACTCTCGTCGGGTCCGTCGCCGGCAACGGTCCCACCGCGCGCCGCGACCGGGCACTACTGGAGCTCCTTTACGCCACCGGCGCCCGCATCTCGGAGGCGGTGGGCCTGTCGGTCGGCGACGTGGAGGGCGGGCTGGCCCGGCTCGGGGGCCGTCATCCGCGCGTAGTGCCCTATGGCGCCCCGGCGGCAGCCGCGCTCTCGTCCCTTGTGGCCGCGCGTGGGGGCACGCGCGGTCGCGAGGGCGACGACCGTGCGCTGTTCGTGAACCAGCGCGGCGGGCGCCTGTCGAGGCAGTGGGGGTGGTCCGTCGTCCGGTCGGCGGGGGAGCGGGCGGGACTGGCAGGCCGCCTCGGCCCGCACGTGCTGCGCCACTCGTTCGCCGTCCATCTGGGCGACGGTGGCGCCCCGCCCGGCGCCGTCCAGCAACTGCTCGCCGGCCAGCCCGCGCTGCTCGCCGATGCCGACCTGGCGGAGGGGTACGCCCGCTGGCACCCGCGCAGCGGGAAGCAACGTGACCCCGGGATGCCGCGCAGCCGGTAGCCTCGGGATGTGGCAAACGATGCACCCTCCGTCGGTCTGCGCGCCCTGCTCGAGCAGGAGCGTGAGACTTTGGTCGTCCAGCTCGGTGAGCTGGGCGTCGGTGAGGGCGCCAGCATCGAGTACGACTCGAACTTCGCCGACTCCAGCCAGGTGACGGCAGAGCGGGGCGAGGCCGAGGCCCTGGCGGCGAGCCTGCGGGAGACGCTCGACGAGGTAGAGCACGCCCTCGGCAAGCTCGCGGCGGGCAGCTACGGGGTGTGCGAGGGTTGCGAGCAGGGCATCAGCCCGGCGCGGCTCGAGGCCAAGCCGGCCGCCCGCTTGTGCATGGACTGCGCCTCCAAGCGCTGATCCTCCATCACCGACCCGCAGCATCCGTCCGGCGCGCAGCCGCCCCAGCCGCAGGAGGGGCGGCCGCCGGGTGTTCCTGCCCGGCGCACGGAGCGGCGCCAGAAGCGCACGCTCGCCGTCCTCGGCGTCGTCGTGGTGGCCGTCCTCCTCGTCCGCCATCTCATCACCACCGATACCCTCATCATCCTGGCGGTCCTCTTCGGCTCGGTGATCCTGCACGAGGTCTCGCACGGGGTCGTAGCGCTGCGCTTCGGCGACGACACGGCCAAGCGGGCGGGGCGCCTCACGCTCAACCCCGTCTCCCACGTCGACCCGTTCGGCACGGTCATCCTGCCGATGATCCTGGTGCTGGTCGGTGCGGCGCCGTTCGGTTGGGCCAAGCCGGTCCCCGTCAACCCGTCGCGCCTGCGCAGCCCGAGGAACCACACCCTGCTCGTGAGCCTGGCCGGTCCGGCCACCAACATCACCCTCGCCCTGATCGCCGCCTTCTTCCTGCGGGGTGCCCTGCCCATGAACGGTCCGTGGGACGACCTCCCGTTCACCACCGATCTGCTACTCCAGTTCGGCGCCGTCAACGTGCTGCTGGCCACGTTCAACCTCATCCCCATCCCCCCGCTCGACGGCTCGGCCGTGGTGGAGCGGCTGCTGCCCGCCGCGTGGTGGCCCGGCTACCTGAAGCTGCGGCAGTACTCCATGGCCCTCCTGCTCTTCCTCGTCCTGGCCCTTCCCAACGCCCTCGACCTCGTGTTCAAGCCCGTCCTCGAGTTCTACGGCAGGCTGCTCTGAGCCTTTTCCCCGGCCGGGGGCCCCAGCCCCGGCCTCCTCGCCGAAGCGGGGTCCCCATCCCCGCTCGGCGCCGTTCGCGCGCCAGCCCCGGCCTCCTCGCCGAAGCGGGGTCCCCATCCCCGCTCGGCGCCGTTCGCGCGCCAGCCCCGGCCTCCTCGCCGAAGCGGGGTCCCCATCCCCGCTCGGCGCCGTTCGCGCGCCG
>JAHFUS010000026.1:17914-50309 GCA_023264975.1 Actinomycetes bacterium
CCAGCCCCGGCCTCCTCGCCGAAGCGGGGTCCCCATCCCCGCTCGGCGCCGTTCGCGCGCCAGCCCCGGCCTCCTCGCCGAAGCGGGGTCCCCATCCCCGCTCGGCGCCGTTCGCGCGCCGGCGCCGGCTGTCAGTGCCGGGGCAGGAGACCGACGGCGTCCCTGGCCCTAGCCAGGGTCACCGAGGCGACCGAGCGGGCCTTGTCGGCCCCCTTGGCCAGGATGGCGTCGGTGGCGGCGGGGTCGGCGGCCAGCTCCCGGTAGCGGGCCTGGATGGGCTCGAGCACGGCGATCAGCGCCTCGGCGGTGGCCTTTTTGAGGTCGCCGTAGCGGCTGTAGTCCTTTGCCACGGCCTCCGGTTCGGTGCCGGTGGCGGCGGCCAGGATGGTGAGGAGGTTGGACACGCCCGGCTTGGCCTGAGGGTCGAAGCGGACCTCGGTCCCGGTGTCGGTGACGGCCCGCTTCACCTTGCGCTCGATGACCTCGGGCGGGTCGAGCAGCAGGATGGTGCCCGCCATCGACGCCGCGCTGGCCGACATCTTCCTGGTCGGTTCCTGCAGGTCCTTCACCCGGGCCGCGACCTTGGGCACCGTGGCCTCGGGCACCGTGAGCACGTCGCCGTACCGGCTGTTGAAGCGAACGGCCAGGTTGCGGGTGAGCTCCACGTGCTGGCGCTGGTCCTCCCCCACCGGCACCTGGTCGACGTCGTACAGCAGGATGTCGGCCGCCATCAGCACGGGGTAGGTGAACAGCCCGGCCGACACGAACTCCTGGCCGGCCGACTTGTCCTTGAACTGCGTCATCCGGCTCAGCTCGCCGAAGCTGGCCGTGCACTCCAGCAGCCAGGCCAGCTCGGTGTGCTCGGCCACGTCGCTCTGGAGGAACAGGGTGCACCGCTCGGGGTCGAGGCCGGCCGCCATCATGCACAGCGCGCTCTCGGTGACGAGGGCCCGGAGGCGTCCGGGCTCGAAGGCCACGGTAAGGGCATGCAGGTCGACCACCAGGAAGTAGGCCTGGTCCTGGTCCTGCTCGTCGACCCAGTGGCGCAGCGCGCCCAGGTAGTTCCCGAGGGTCACCGGACCGGTGGGCTGCAAGCCCGAGAGCACCGTCGCCATCGACCGATGGTATTCGCGGCCCGACCCGCGTCCCCCGGTAATGTCGGCGGGTGCCCTACGAGGTCTCCACGCCGGTCTTCGAGGGCCCCTTCGACCTCCTGCTGCACCTGATCACCCGCCAGCAGGTCGACCTCTACGAGGTGTCGCTCAGCGCCATCGTCGACGCCTACCTGGCCCATGTGGAGACCATGGGGGATCTCGACCTCGACGTGGCCACCGAGTTCCTGCTCATCGCCGCCACCCTGATCGAGCTCAAGTCGAGCCGCCTGCTGCCCAACGTCGGCGACGGCGACCTCGACGAGGAACTGGCTCTTTGGGAGGAGCGTGATCTGCTCCTCGCCCGCCTCCTCGAGTGCAAGACGTTCAAGGACGCGGCCCGGGCCCTCGACCGGCTGGCCGACGCGGCCGAGCTGTCCCGGCCCCGGGTGGCGGGAATGGAGGAGCGCTTCTTGTCGCTCGTGCCCGACGTGCTGGCCGGCGTCACGCCCGAGCACCTGCGCACCGCCCTGCTGCGGGCGCTCACGCCCAAGCCCCCCCCGCCCCGGGTCGACGTCAGCCACGTCAACCTCGTCAAGGCCAGCGTGCGTGACACGGTCGACGAGTTGGCGTCGTCGCTGCCCGTCACCGGGCCAACAACCTTCCGGCGCCTGACAGCCGGGATCGAGGAGCGCATCCAGGTCATCGTGCATTTCCTGGCCCTGCTCGAGCTGTACAAGGACGGCCTGGTCGAACTGGAGCAGGCGGCCGCCTTCGGCGAGATGCGGGTCACGTGGGTCGGCCCGGTGGGTGCGCCGGCGTCGTCGGCCACCCGGGCGGTGGTGGCGGCCATCTCGTCGGCCGAGGAGGGCGAGGGTTGATGGACGGGTGGACGGAGTCACCCGGCGCCATCGACGGCGATGAGCCTGTGGCGGCGCGCTCGGAGGACGCCCGCGCCGTCGAGGCCGTGCTCATGGTGGCGGTCGAGCCGGTCGAGCCGGCCCTCCTGGCCGAGCTGCTGGAGACCACGCCGGCCCGGGTCGAGGACCTGTGCGCCGGGCTGGCTGCCTCGTACGAGGCCGAGGAACGGGGCTTCGTCCTGGTGCGGGTCGCCGGCGGCTACCGGTTCCAGAGCGCCCCCGACCTGGCCGCCTACATCGAGCGTTTCGTGCTGGGCGGCCAGTCGGCCCGCCTGTCGGCCGCCGCCCTGGAGACGCTGGCCATCGTGGCCTACAAGCAGCCGGTGTCGCGGGCGCAACTGGCTGCGATCCGGGGCGTGAACGTCGACGGAGTGGTGCGCACCCTCCAGCAGCGGGGCTACGTGGCCGAGGTGGCCCGCGACCCCGGCCCCGGCCAGGCGGTGCTCTACGGCACCACCACCTCGTTCCTGGAGAAGCTGGGGCTCGACTCGGTGGATGACCTGCCTCCCCTTGGCGGGTTCGTGCCCGACGCCGGCGTGGTGGCGACGCTCGAGCAGGGGCTGCGCCCGAACGAATGAGTGGTCCCGGAGCGCAGCCCGGGGCGCACGAGGGTGAGCGGCTGCAGAAGATCCTGGCCCGCACCGGCTTCGGCAGCCGGCGGGTGTGCGAGATCCTCATCGCCGACGGCCGGGTACGGGTCAACGGCTCGGTGGCGGACCTGGGCCGGCGGGTCGACGTCGCCCACGACCGGGTCGAGGTCGATGGCGTCCCCATCGGCGTGGCCGAGGGCCTCGTCTACTACCTGCTCAACAAGCCCCGCGGCGTCGTCACCACCGCCTCCGATCCGCAGGGCCGCCCCATCGTCGTCGACCTCGTGCCGCCGTCGCCCCGGGTGTTCCCCGTGGGGCGGCTCGACACCGACACCGAGGGCCTCCTCCTGCTCACCAACGACGGCGAGCTGGCCCACAGGATGACCCACCCGTCGTTCGGCGTCGAGAAGGAGTACCTGGCCGAGGTGGAGGGCACGCCCCCGCCCGCTGCCGTCCGCCGGCTGCGCGAAGGCGTCGAGTTGGACGACGGCCGCACGGCGCCCGCCAAGGTCGCCCTGGTCCCGCCCAACGTGCTGCGCATCGTCATCCACGAGGGCCGCAACCGCCAGGTGCGGCGTATGTGCGAGGCGGTCGGCCATCCGGTGGTGCGCCTCGTGCGCACCCGCGTCGGCGTGCTCGTCGACCGGGCCCTCGGGCCGGGGGAGTGGCGATCGCTCGAGGTGGGCGAGGTGCGCGCCCTGGAGAGGGCGGTGCGCCCGGCTTGACGGCGCTCGTCCGGGGCCGGACCGGCGGAGGGGACGGGGCCCGGTCGCTAGAGTCGGCTCCGATGCCCGCCACGGTCCGTGCGCTCCGGGGCGCCACCCGGGTGGACGCCGACACGAGGGAACAGGTCGGCCAGCGCGTGTCCGAGTTGGTGACCGCACTGCTCGAGCGCAACCAGCTTCTCCCCGACGATCTCATCAGCGCCCTGTTCACCGCCACCGGCGATATCCATTCGATGTTCCCGGCCGAGGCGGCCCGGGGCGCCGGCCTGGGCGACGTGCCACTGCTGTGTGCCCAGGAGCTCGACATCGAGGGCAAGCCCGAGAGGTGCATCCGCGTGCTGCTGCACGTCAACACCGACAGGGCGAGGGCGGAACTGCACCACGTCTACCTCCGCGGCACGGCGATCCTGCGCGATGACCTTCCCGAGTAGCGCCCGTCCCGATCCGGCGGCGCTGACCCCCGGATTCCGGGGGCTGCGACCGCCGGAACCGCACAGGCCTGCGTTGCCGCCGCCGGCGGTTGCCGGCATCGTGGGCGCTGGACGATGACGGCGCCGAGGGCGGCCATCGTGGGGACGGGGCTGATCGGCGCGTCGATCGGGCTGGCGCTGCGGGCCCACGGGTGGCACGTGACCGGCACCGACGCCGACGAGGCGCGGGCCAAGGAGGCCCTGGCTCACGGGGCGCTCGACGAGGTGGGTGTCGACCCGGTCGCCGACGTGACATTCGTGGCCACGCCCGTGTCGTCGGTGGCGACGCTGGCCCGTGAGGCACTGGCGCGGGGCGGCGGCGTGGTCACCGACGTGGGCAGCGTGAAGGGGCCGATCGTGGCTGCGGTGGGGTCGCCCCGTTTCATCGGCGGCCACCCGATGGCGGGGTCCGAGCAGGACGGGCTCGACGGCGCCCACGCCACGCTGTTCGCCGGCGCCACGTGGGTCCTCACGCCAACCGAGGCCACCGACGCCGAGGCCTACGCCCTGGTGCGCTCGGTGGTGGCGACCCTCGGGGCCGAGGTCGTCGCCATCGCGCCGGACCGCCACGATGCGCTGGTGGCGCTCGTGTCCCACGTCCCCCATCTGGTGGCCGCCACCCTCATGGGCCTGGCCGCCGACGGGGCCGAGGAGCACGCGCAGCTCCTGCGGCTGGCGGCCGGCGGGTTCCGGGACATGACCCGCATCGCCGCCGGTCATCCCGGTATCTGGCCCGACATCTGCGCCGAGAACCGCGCGGCCATCGTGGCCGCCCTCGACACCCTGCTGGCCGCCCTGTCCGGCATGCGGGGCGTGGTCGACGCCGGCGACCGCAGCGGGCTTCTCACGTCCCTGGAGGCGGCGCGGGCGGCCCGCAGCAACCTGCCCACCGCCGTCGCCCATCCCGAGGACCTCACCGAGGTGCGGGTGCCGGTGGCCGACCGCCCCGGCGTGCTGGCCGAGGTCACCACCCTGGCCGGCGAGCTGTCCGTCAACATCGTCGACCTGGAGATCGCCCACTCGGCCGAGGGCGAGCGGGGTGTGCTCGTGCTGGTGGTCGACACCGGCGACGCCGAGCGCCTCCGCCTGGCGCTGCTGGACCGGGGCTACCGCCCGTCCACCCGGGGCCTGGCATGAGTAGCACCCTTGAGGTCGCCGGTGGGCGTCCCCTCCGCGGTCGGTTGCGGGTGCCGGGCGACAAGTCGATCTCGCATCGGGCCCTCCTGCTGGGCGCCCTGGCCGAGGGGACGTCGCACGTCACCGGCATGGCCGCGGGCGACGACGTGGCCCGCACCGCGGCGGCCCTTCAGGCCCTCGGCGCGGGCGTGGACTTCGACGTGGTCGACCGGGTGGGCGCGGCCACGGTGTCGGGCGGGCGGCGCCGGCTGCACGCGAGCGCCACGCCCCTCGAGGTCGCCAACTCGGGCACGAGCATGCGGCTGCTGGCCGGCGTGTGCGCCTCGCTGCCGTGGACCACCACCATCGGTGGCGACGAGTCGCTGAGCGGTCGGCCCATGGACAGGGTGGCCGTGCCCCTGCGCCGGATGGGTGCGGCCGTGGACGGTGTCGGTGACACGGTCCGCCCGCCGCTCACCGTGCGGGGCGGCGACCTCCACGGCATCGACTACGTCCTGCCGGTCCCGAGCGCCCAGGTGAAGGGGACCGTGCTGCTGGCCGGCCTCGGGGCGGAGGGCGACACGGTCGTCCGGGAGTCGGTGCTCACCCGCGCCCACACCGAGGAGATGCTGGCCGCCGTCGGGGGCGACGTGGAGGTGAGCGCCGATCACCTCACCACGCGGGTGCGGGCGAGCAAGCTGGAGCCGTTCCGGCTCGACGTGGCGGGCGACCCGTCGCAGGCCGCGTTCTGGGTGGTGGCGGCGTGCATCACGCCCGGCAGCGACGTGGTGATCGAGCGGGTCTACGTCGGCCAGGCCCGCGCCGGGTTCCTCGACGTGCTGCGCCGCATGGGCGCGCTGGTCGACGTGGAGCCGGCGGCGGACGGCACGGCTGACATCCGGGCCCGGTACGGGCCGCTCCGGGGAACAGCGGTCGGCGGCGCCGAGGTGGCCGGCCTCATCGACGAGATCCCCGTGCTGGCGGTGGCGGCGGCACTGGCCGAGGGCCCCACCACATTCGCCGACGCGTCGGAGCTCCGGGTGAAGGAGACGGACCGGGCGGCCGCCCTGGCATCCGAGCTGGCGGCGCTGGGCATCCCGGTCGAGGAACGCCCCGACGGCCTGGTGGTGCCGGGGGCCATGCGTTTCCGGGGAGGGGCCGTGCGGTCTCACGGCGACCACCGCATGGCCATGGCCATGGCGGTCGCCGGCATGGCGAGTGACGAGAATGCCGGCGTGGTGCGGATCGAGGGGTGGGACTCGGTCCTCACCAGCTATCCCGGCTTCGAGGAAGACCTGCAACAGCTGTGCCGGTGATCGCCATCGACGGGCCGGCGGGGTCCGGCAAGTCCACCGTGGCCCGGGCCGTCGCGGCGCGCCTTGGCCTGAACCATCTCGACACCGGCGCCATGTACCGGTCGGTGGCGTTCGCCGCCCTTCGCGACGGCATCGACCCGTCCGACGACACCGCCGTCGCCGCCTTGGTCCAGCGCCTGTCGATCGAGGTCGACGAATGGGTCATCGTCGACGGCGAGGATGCCACCGAGGCCATCCGCGGATCGGCCGTGAGCGTCGCCGTCAGCGCCGTCGCCCAGAACCAGGCCGTTCGCACCGAGCTGGTGCGCCGCCAGCGGGCGTGGGCGGACGAGCAGGGCGGCGGGGTGATGGAGGGGCGCGACATCGGCAGCGTCGTGCTCCCCGATGCAGACGTGAAGGTGTACCTCACCGCCTCCGACAGCGAGCGGGCTCGCCGGCGTGCGGGGGAGTCGGGCCAGCCTGGCCACGACGAAGTCGTCGCCGACCTGGCCCGCCGCGACCAGGTCGACTCGTCCCGCGCCGCCTCGCCCCTCGTCGTGGCGGACGGTGCGGTCGTGCTCGACACCACCGACCGCACTGTCGACGAAGTGGTCGACGCCGTGGTGGCCCTCCTGTGACCACTTCCGAGCCGGGCGCCGCCGATATCAGCGGGCCGACGATCGGCCAGCGGGTGTTGTACAAGATCGCCCGCAACTTCCTGGTCATCTTCTCGATGACGTATTGGCGCATGCGCATCGCGGGCAGGGAGCTCGTGCCCGACGGGCCGTTCGTGCTGGCGCCGGTGCACCGGTCCAACATCGACACGCCGCTGGTTGCCGGGGTCACCGGCCAGAGGCTGCGGTACATGGGCAAGGACTCGATGTGGAAGCACCGGGCCCCGGCCTGGCTGTTCACCGCCCTGGGCGGGTTCCCGGTGAAGCGGGGCACGGCGGACCGCGCCGCCATGCGCCTGTGCCTCGACGTGCTGGCCGGCGGCGAGGCGCTCGTGGTATTCCCCGAGGGAGGCAGGCGGTCGGGCCCGGTGATCGGCGAGCTCTCCGAAGGGGCGGCCTACCTCGCCATCCGGGCCGGCGTGCCCATCGTGCCCGTCGGCATCGGCGGGTCGGAGCGGGCGATGACCAAGGGGTCGTGGAAGATGCGGCCGGTGCGCTGCTCGGTCGTCATCGGCCCGCCCCTGTACCCGCCGCCCGCGCCCGCAGACGGCAAGCGGGCGCCGCGGCGCACCGTCCACGAGCTCACCGAGCGGCTGCGGGTCGAGATGCAGCGCCTGTTCGACCAGGCCCAGTCCCGAGCCGGGGCGTGAGCGAGCCCGCTGGGCGAGCGTGGCCCGAGCGGCCCTCCGAGCGGGAAGCACCACTGGTCGATCATCCCATGGGAATGGTCGACCACTGAGCGCCTCACTCAGCGATGACACCACCACCGCCCGCCTCGGCATCTACCTCGCCATCGCCTTCGGTGTGCAGCTGGTGTGCCACCTCCTCGGCGTGGGCCTCGCAGGCGGTGGCGCCCGCATCGAGTGGGTGCACCCGTTCCTGATCGCCCTGTCGGCGGCCCTGGCCTGCGGCGTGCGCCAGGCCCGCACCCTGCTGCTCGTCGTCACGTTCGTGTTCATGACGCTGGCCAGTTTCCTCGTGGTCATCGCCTTCACCAAGTGGTCGCCGCTCGGCTTCGTCCTGGCGACGGGACTGATGTTGCTGGCGGCCGCGCAGATGGTGGCGCTGGCGTTCACTGTGCCCGAGGCGGGGCTGGCGGCCGGCGTTCCGGAGCACTGGCGGACGTGGGCGACGAGCGACTGGCTCCACCTCACGCTCCTGTTGGCCGGTCTGGTGGCCGCCTTCACCGCCGTCTGACGCCGGCGCGGCGCACGGCGGCCGGTGGACCGCGCCAATGCCCCAGTGATGGGTCAGACGTCGAAGGATGTGATCTGTGCCGGCACCGTGGCGGCCGAGAGCACGTCCAGAACGTCGCTGGCGGCGAGGGCCCTGTCGTCGGCCAGCGGCGCCGTGGGGTCGGCCGGCACGAAGAGCGATGCGCTCACCGCCAACACGGCAGCCCGCAAGAGGTCGCGCAGCTCGCGGGGCGGCGGGAAGTACTCGTCCTCGTCGGTGACGGCGACCAGTTCGACGCCGCCGGCCGGCGCAAGTCTCTCGATCACGGCCCGCACCAGCTCCTCGGGAGCGGACGCGCCCGCGGTGACGCCGACGATGCCGCCGAGGTCGTCCGGCACCTCGTCGGCCCCGTTCACACGGACCACCACCGGGCACACCGTCCGGGCCACGTTCTCCAACGCCCGGGTGTTCGACGAGTTTGGCGACCCGATGACGACCAGGGCGTCGGCCCTGGTGGCGATGGCCTTCAGCGCTGCCTGGCGGTTGGTGGTGGCGAAGCACAGGTCGCTGCGGCCGGGCATCCACATCTCGGGGAAGCGCCGGGCGGCGGCGTCGCGGACACCGCTCCAGTCGTCCATGCTCAACGTGGTCTGGGCCAGGAAGGCCACGGGCTCGTCGGGGCCCAGTGCCAGGGCGTGCACGTCGGCCTCGGTCTCCACCAGGCGGACGGCGCCGGGCGCCACGGCCATCGTGCCCACCGCCTCGTCGTGGCCCTCGTGCCCCACGTAGACGACCGTGTAGCCCTTGCCCGCCCGGACCTTGACCTCGTGGTGGACCTTGGTGACGAGGGGGCACACGGCGTCGATCACCACGCCGCCGTGCGCCCTCGCGGCAGCCACCACGTCGGGCGCCGAGCCGTGGGCGCTGAGCATGAGCGGCGCGCCCTGGGGCACCTCGTCCACGTCGTTCACGAACACCACGCCGAGGCGGCGGAAGCGGTCGACCACGATCTGGTTGTGGACGATCTCGTGGTAGCAGTACACGGGCGGGTCGAAGACCCGCACCATCCACGCCAGGGCCTTGATGGCCATCTCCACGCCGGCGCAGAACCCGCGGGGAGCGGCCAGGAGCACCTTGTCGACCGGCATGGTTCCCAGGCTATGGCCCCTCGCTGGGCGGACCGGTCAGCCGGATGGGACCGCCGTGGTACCGATGGGCGGGCCGCAGCGGGAGGCGGTCCGAGGAGCTGGAGCCGCGGGCAGTAGCCTGGACGCATGTCGCTGCCTCGGGTGGTGGCCGTGGCCGACGGGTCACCGGCCGCCCGGGCCGACCTGCGTCCCGGCGACGAGATCGTCGCCCTCTCCGGCCAGGTGCCCCGTGATGTCATCCAACTCCAACTGCTCACCGACGAGGCCGACCTCGAACTGGAGGTGAGCCGCGGGGGACTCGAGTTCACCGTCATCGTGCAGAAGGCGGCGGGCGAGCCCCTCGGCGCCGAGTTGGCGTCGGCCCTGTTCGACAGGGTGCAGACGTGCGACAACCACTGCGAGTTCTGCTTCATCCACCAGCTCCCGCCGGGGATGCGCAAGAGCCTCTACCTAAAGGACGACGACTACCGGTTGTCGTTCCTGTACGGCAACTTCACCACCCTCACCCGCTTCACCGAGGCCGACCTCGAAAGGGTCGTCACCGAGCGCCTCAGCCCCCTCTACGTGAGCATCCACGCCACCGATCCCGACGTCCGTGCCCGCATGCTGCGCAACCGGCGTGGCGCCACCAGCCTGCGTTGGCTGCGGGCCCTGCTCGACGCCGGAATCGCCGTGCACGGCCAGGTGGTGGTGTGCCCCGGCGTGAACGACGGGGCCGTGCTGCACGACACCCTCGCCGGCGTTCTCGACGAGTACCCGGAGCTGGCGAGCGTGGCGGTGGTGCCGCTCGGCGTGAGCCGGTGGTCGCACGAGTCGGCCATGCGGCCGCATAGGGTCGACGAAGCTGTCGCCGCTGTCGAGGCCGTGCACGAATGGCAGCAGCTCTTCCACCGGGTGCTCGGCCGGCGTGTCGCCTTCGCGGCCGACGAGTACTACCTCCTGGCCGGCCGGCCCTTCCCCGACGCCGAGGCGTACGAGGGATTCGCCATGCACGAGGACGGCGTGGGCATGGCTCGCCTGCTGGCCGTGCAGTGGGACGAGCCCGTCACCGGCCTGCCCTCAGCTGCGCCGAGCGTGTCGCCCGGCGGGCCGTCGATGTCGGACCGCGGCGGCGCGGCAGTGGCCCGGGGCGGGTTCTTCGCCTGGGTGGACGGTGCGCCGGCCGAGGGTTACCGCGCGCCCCGTGCCCCCGGCCTTGTCGACCCGTCGCGACGAGCCGTGGACGGCGCGCCCATCGGCGTGCTCACCGGCGCCTACGGGGCCCGTGTGCTGGGCCCGCTGGTCGACGCCCTCGGGCGCGACGACGTGCGCCTGGTGCCCGTCGACAACCGGTTCTTCGGCGGCAACATCGGTGTCACCGGCCTTCTGGTCGGCGAGGACCTCGCCCGAACCCTGGCCGACGAGCCCGAGGGACACCGCTATCTGCTCCCCGACGTGTGCCTGTCCGGCGGCGTGTTCCTCGACGGCCTCACGCCGGCCGACCTGCCCCGCCCGGTCGAGGTCGTGGCGGCCGACGGCCGCTCGCTGCGTCGTGCTCTCGAACTTCGACAGGAAGCAGCGGTGGTGTCATGAGTGCAGCAACGAAGCCCGTGAAGGTGGTGACCGCCAAGCCGGTGGTGGCGGTGGTCGGGCGACCCAACGTGGGCAAGTCAACCCTCGTCAACCGCATCATCGGCCGGCGGGAGGCGATCGTGGAGGAGCGGCCGGGCGTCACCCGCGACCGTAAGCTGCTCGACGCCGAGTGGAGCGGCCGGGAGTTCACCCTCGTAGACACCGGCGGGTGGCTGGCCAACGACGACCCTCTCGACCGCCAGGTCAGCGCCCAGGCCGAGCGGGCCATCAAGGAGGCCGACCTGTTGCTGGTGGTCGTCGACGCCGCGGTGGGCGCCACCGACGAGGACGAGCGTGTGGCCCGCCTCCTGCGCCGGTCCGGCAAGCCGGCGCTGCTGGTGGCCAACAAGGTCGACTCGCACAACCGCGAGTCCGACGCATGGGCACTGACCCGCCTGGGCCTGGGCGACCCATGGGTGGTGTCCGCCCTGCACGGGCGGGGCGTCGGTGACCTCCTCGACGCGGTGGTCGGCCTGCTGCCACCGCTCCCGGAGGTCGACGAGACCGACGACGCCGAGGGTGTCGAGGCCGAGGCGGAGCCGCCCAGCGTCGCCATCGTGGGCCGGCCCAACGTCGGCAAGTCCACCCTCTTCAACCGTTTGGTGGGCGACGAGCGCTCGGTCGTGCACGACATGCCGGGCACCACTCGCGACAGTGTCGACACGCTCATCGAGACCGAGATGGGCCCGCTGCGGCTCATCGACACCGCAGGCATGCGGCGCAAGGCCCGCAACAGCGAGGGCCCCGAGTTCTACTCACTCGTGCGGGCACTGCGAGCCATCGACAAGGCTGACGCGGCGGTGCTGGTGATCGACGCGTCCGATGGCATCACGGCGCAGGACCAGAAGTTGGCGGAGCGCATCGACGCCGCGGGCAGCCCCGTGGTGATCCTGCTCAACAAGTGGGAACTGCTCGACGCCGAGGAGCGCGAGAACGTGCGTGTGGCGCTGGCCGATCGCCTGTCGTTCCTCGGCTACGCCCCGGTGCTCAAGGTGAGCGCCCGCAGCGGTCTCGGCGTGCACAAGCTGGTGCCCGCCCTCGGCCAGGCCATCGACGCCTACCACCGCCGCATCCCCACGGCCGAGCTGAACAAGGTCATCCAGGACGCGCAGCTGGCCCACCAGTCGCCCACTGGCAAGGTGCTCTACGCCACCCAGGGCGCCACCGACCCGCCCACGTTCACCCTCTTCGCCAGCCGGGCGCTGCCCCAGACCTACCTGCGCTACCTCGAGCGCAAGATCCGGGAACACTTCGGATTCGGCCCCACCCCCCTCAAGCTGCGGGTGCGCCGGCGAGACGGATGAGCGGCACGGCCGCCCTGCGAGCGTCCTTGCGGACCGCACACTGGTCGGCGTACGGCTGCCGCGCCGGCAACGCCCGGCTGACCGGATGCCGCCTCCGTCGGTGGCCAGGCAGCGGGAAAGTAGCGTGAATCCGGCATGGTGAACCGACCCGTCCTGCTGGTCGTCGCCGTCGGATGCCTTGTCGCGGCCGCCGTCTGGGGCCGCTCGGCCCTCCGGCTGGAGCGGGCCCTGCGCCGAATCACCCACAGCGAGGGCGCCACCGGCTCGGGTACCACCGCAGCACGGCTGGGCTTCCGCAAGGAGGTGCACACGACCGCCCTGTACGTCGTGCTTGCCCTCGGCCTCGGGGTGGCCTCGTTCTCGGAGAAGGCGGAGTTCGACCTCCCGCTGTTGCTGCTCGTCGTCCCGGTGGGCATGTCGCTGCGCTACGGGAGCCAGATCCTGGCCGAGGCCCGCCTCACCGAGGAACGGTGGGTGCTGGAGCGCAGGGCCCAGGAGGTGCTCGACCAGCAGAGCGAGCTCACGCCCATGCGGTGGTCGGCCCGGCTGGCGCCCGACGACCTGCCCGCCATCCAGGGCTTCGAGGTCGCCCACCTCTACGAGCCCGGCATGGGCGCCATGGCCGGCGACTTCTACGACCTGTTCCCCAACGGTACCTCCCGGCTGGCCGCCGTGATCGGCGACGTGGCCGGCCACGGCATCGAGCCGTCGATCACCGCCTTCCAGGTGAAGTACCTGCTGCGGGTGTTCCTCACCCAGTACCGCGATCCGGCCCAGGCCATCGAGGAGCTCAACGTGGTCCTGTCCGCCCAGGGGCGGCCCGAGGACCTGGTGTCGTTGTGCGCGGTGGTGTTCGACCAGGCTGCTGCCACCCTGCGGTTCGCGTCGGCCGGGCACCCGCCTGCATGGGTGTGGCACGACGGCGAGGTGAAGCCGCTGCGGGCCACCGGTCCGTTGCTCACCCTCGACCCGCACGGCGCCTACTTCAGCCGTGAGATCGACCTCGATCCGGGCGACGTCCTGCTCCTCTACACCGACGGCCTCACCGAGGCCCGCTCAGGCGATCAGCTGTTCGGTGAGGAGCGCATCGCCCAGATCCTGCGACGCGATCCGGGCGAGGAGCTCACCTCCTTGTGCAAGAGCCTGCTCGAAGGAGCGAGGGACTTCGCCTCCGAACCACTGAGCGACGACGTGGCCATCCTCGCCATCCGCAGGACCTGATCAGGTGACGGAGACCGACGCCGGCTCGCCGGATGTGCAGGGCGCAGCGGAGCGGGCGCTACGGGGCAACCTGGACAAGGGCGCGGCCCGGCTGGCCGAGCAGAACAAGTTGTTCGTGCGCGACCGCATCGCGCTGCTGGTGGACGAGGGATCGTTCGTGGAGGACGGGCTGCTGGCCAATGCCGTCGCTCCAGGCGGTGACCTCCCGGCCGACGGCGTGGTCACCGGGTGGGGCACGGTCGACGGCCGGCCCGTGTGCGTCATGGCCAACGACGCCACCGTGAAGGCCGGGTCGTGGGGCGCCCGCACCGTCGAGAAGATGGTGCGCCTCACCGAGTACGCGCTGGCCCACGAGCTGCCCGTCTTCTATCTGGTCGACTCGGCCGGCGCCCGCATCACCGACCAGGTGGAGCTTTTCCCAGGCCGGCGGGGTGCGGGCCGCATCTTCTACAACCAGGTCCGCCTGTCCGGGAAGGCGCCCCAGGTCTGCTGCCTGTTCGGCCCGTCGGCCGCCGGCGGCGCCTATGTCCCGTCGTTCTGCGACGTGGTGTTCATGGTGGAGGGCAACGCTTCCATGTACCTCGGGTCGCCGCGCATGGCAGAGGTGGTGGTGGGTGAGAAGGCCACGCTCGAGGAGATGGGCGGGGCCCGCATGCACGCCAGTGTCTCGGGCTGTGGCGACAACCTGGCGGCCGACGACGGGGCGGCCATCGAGGCCGCCCGCCGCTGGTTCTCCTACGTGCCGAGCTCGTGGCGGGAGTCGCCGCCGGCGGCCGAGCCGGCGCCCCCGGCGTCTGAGCTGACGGCGTCGATGATCCCCGAGTCCGAGCGGGCGGGCTACGACATGCACGACGTCATCGACGCCCTGGTCGACGAGGGGACGCTGTTCGAGATCAAGCCGCTGTGGGCCACCGAGGTGATCGTGGCGCTGGCCCGCATCGACGGGCGGGTGGTGGGCGTTGTGGCCAACAACCCGGCCCGCAAGGGCGGCGTGCTGTTCGTCGACTCGGCGGACAAGGTGGCCCGATTCGTGTGGTGGTGCGACGCCTTCAACGTCCCCCTGGTGTTCCTGGCCGACGTCCCCGGCTTCATGATCGGCACGCAGGTCGAGCGCCAGGGGATCATCCGCCACGGGGCCAAGATGGTGAGCGCCGTCGCCGAGGCCACCGTCCCCAAGATCTCGGTGATCGTGCGCAAGGCCTATGGCGCCGGCCTGTACGCCATGGCTGGGCCGGCGTTCGAGCCCGACGCCTGCATCGCCCTGCCGTCGGCCAAGATCGCCGTGATGGGCCCGGAGCCGGCCGTGAACGCGGTGTACGCCAACCACATCGCCGCCCTGGGGACGCCCGAGGAGCGCATCGCCTTCGTTGCCGCCAAGCGCACCGAGTACGAGGCCGACGTCGACCTGCTGCGCCTGGCGTCGGACCTGGTGATCGACGCAATTGTGCTGCCCGAGGACCTGCGGGACGAGCTGATCGCCCGGCTGGCGCTGGCCGAGGGCAAGGACCGCCGCTTCTCCGATCGCCGGCACGGGGTGCCGCCGGTATGACCGTCACGGCGTTCCCGGTGCGGGAACGCACTCCACAGCGTGAGTTCCCGTACCCAGAAGCGACGGGGCCGATCGGAGCGGACCGGCTTTGACGGCCTCGCCCGCCCGGGAGGTCCGGATACGAGAGGTCGGGCCCCGCGACGGCCTGCAGGTCGAGGCCCCTGTACCGGTGGAGGGGCGGGTGCGGTTGGTGGCGGCGCTGGTGGCGGCCGGCGTCCGCCATGTGGAGGCAGCCGCCTTCGTGTCGCCCACGGCGGTACCGGCGATGGCGGGGGCGGCCGACGTCATGTCAGCGCTGGAGCAGCGCCGTGACGACGGTGTCACCTACGCCGTGCTCGTCCCCAATGCGGAGGGGGCGCGGCGGGCCACCTGGTGCCACCAGGTCACCTTCACACTGTCGGCGTCGCCCGGCTACAACGAGCGCAATGTGCACATGAGCATCGACCGGTCGGTCGACGAAGCCGCCACGGCCGTGTCGGTGCTTGCGCCACGGGGTATCCCTGTCGACGCAGTGGTGTCGTGCGCGTTCGGCTCCCCGTTCGAGGGCGACATCGACCCGGCCGACGTGAACGCACTGGGAGAGCGGCTGCTCGGCGTGGGGGTGACGACGCTCACATACGCCGACACCACCGGCATGGCCACCCCGCGCCGCATCGCCGACCTGCTTGCCTCCACCGGGCCGGACGTGGGCCTGCACCTCCACGACACCCGGGGCACGGCGCTTCTCAACGCCTACGCCGCCTACGGCCTTGGTGTCCGCCGCTTCGACACGGCGCTCGGCGGCCTGGGCGGGTCACCGGCCGTGGCCGGCGAGCCGGGTGGGGCGGGCGGCAACCTGGCCACAGAAGACCTCGTCCACCTGCTCGACGATCTGGGCGTGACGACGGGCATCGACCTTGAGCGGCTCCTCGACGCCACCAGGCTCGTGGCCGAGCTGGTCCGACACGCAGTGCCGAGCAGGCTGGCGGCGGCCGGGCCCCGCGCCCGCACGTCGCCGGCGTAGGCGGCGGCGGTGCCGTGGTGCGATGAGTGCAGCCGTTTCCTGACCCCCAACAGCATGGGCGAGGGAGGGGAGTGCCCGGGCTGCGGCCGGGTGCTGGCCGGCGGGGGGGGATCGGGGGTGGACGGCGAGGCGGTCGACGAGCCCCACGTCCCCTGGCACTTCAAGCTGCTGGTACTGGCGACGATCGTCTACCTCGCCTACCGGGCCGTGCAGGGCGTCGTCTGGCTGGCCGGGCGCATCTGAGGCGAGCACACGGCAGCGGCGACGTCGGATGACGCCGCAGGTCGACGATGGGCCACGGAGGGAGGACCGTGCGAACGGACGGTCGGCCGACCCGAGGCGCTAGTGTCCGGGGCGTACGGGCTGTAGCGCAGCTTGGTTAGCGCGCTTGACTGGGGGTCAAGAGGTCGGGAGTTCAAATCTCCCCAGCCCGACCACAAAGGTGCAGGTCAGGGCGTTGCAGGTCGAGAACGATTCTCAGCTTGCAGCGCCTGCACCACATCTGCACCACAAGCGGACCGGGTTTTGTTCCCCGGGTGGCGTCGCGCACGGCCGCTGCGCCTCGCAGATCGTCCGGGGTAGCGGTGGGCGCAGTCCCGTTCGGAACATGGCGGGGTCCGTCCCCATGATGGCGGCGAGGGTGCTCAAGGTACGGAAATGTTCCGTACACTGAACGGTCATGGCCAAGGTTGAGCGGTTGGACGTGCGGCTGACGCCGGAGGACGACGAGGTCATCCGGCGCGCCGCCAGCGCCGAGGGCCTGAGTGTGAGCGCGTTCGTGGTCACGCACTCCCGGGCCGCGGCCGAAGAGGTCCTCGCCGATCGGGTGAACTTCTTCCTCGACGCCGAGGCGTGGGACGAGCTTCAGCACCGCCTGAGCGAGGCCCCGAGGCACAAGCCCGGCCTGGCCAAGCTCCTCGGCGAGCCCGACATCTTCGATTGAGCTCGGCCGTTCGAAGGCCGGAGCCGATCACCGACGCCCACGACGTCAGCCGGTTCGACTGCGGCAACGAGACGCTCAACGCCTGGCTCCGCAGCCGGGCTCTGGACAACGAGCGCCGGCGGGCGACCCGAACCTTCGTCGCCACCCGCGATCTCCAGGTCATCGGGTACTACTCGCTCGCCGTCAGCGCGCTGCATCGACAGGCGGCGACCGGGCGCATCCGCCGCAACATGTCCGAGCCGATCCCGTCGATGCTGCTCGCTCGGCTCGCGGTTGAAACCAACGCCCAGAGCGAAGGCATCGGCCGTCATCTCCTCCGGGACGCGATGCTGCGGACCCTGCAGGCGGCTGGGATCGCTGGTATCCGGATCCTGCTGGTGCACGCCGTCGATGAGCAGGCGAAGGCGTGGTATCGGCAGTTCGACTTCGAGGAGTCGCCGACCGATCCGCTTCAACTGATGCTCCTGCTCGACGACCTCCGGCGCACGCTGGAGTAGGCCGCCGGACCCGCTCAGGTCAGGGCGTTGCGGGTTGCGAGCGATTCTCGGCTCGCAGCGTCTGGACAGCGTCCGCACCGCGTGGGGTTGCCATCTCCGTGGTGCGAGCGGCGTCCAGCACCGCCGCCGCCCCTCGCAGGTCGCCCGGGTAGAGGTGGGCGTACACCCTGAGGAACATGGCGGGGTCGTGGCCCATGATGGCGGCGGCCGTCGTCACCGGGATGCCCTTCTGCGCCATGAGGGAGGCGCAGGTGTGGCGGAGGATGTAAGGGGTGAACCACACGGGCAGCCCAGCCGCAGCGGCCGCCGCATCGAGGCGCCGACGGAAGTTGCGCAGCCCGATCGGGCGACCCTGCGGGGTCACGAAGATCAGCGCCTCGGGGTCGGCCGGCCGGCGCTCAAGTAAGCGGTCGACCTCATCGGCCACGAAGCGGGGGAGCGGCACCACCCGGGCCTGGTGCGTCTTGCCGTCCGTGGCGACGAGCCGGCCCCGGACCTCGACCAGGCCTTCCTCGACCACCAGCTGGCCGAAGTCGTCGCGGTGGCGGCGCCGGAGGGCGAACGCTTCGTTCGGGCGGAGGCCGCAGTAGGCCAGGAGGAGCACGAGCTCCCGGTACTCGCCGGCCTCAGCGGCGAGCGCCTCCACTTGGTGAACCGTCAGCGCTTCCTTGGCCCGGGTGGCGCCCCGGCGCGGGAGCTTCACACCCGCCAGCGGGTTAGTCCGGATGACCCGGGACTCAACGGCACTCGACAGCATCATGCCGAGCAAGGTCCGGGCCGTGCGCGTTCCCGACTGGCCCAGCCCGTTCTCCCGCAGGATCGCCAGCCACTCCTCCAGGTCGATGCGGCGCAGAGATGCCATGGTGCGGGTGCCGAGGTGCGCCAGGACGTGAAGGCGCAGGATGCCCTCGTACTGCACGACGGTGTTGGCCGCCCGGTCGCTGTTCTCGATGGTCGGCCACCACCGGTCGTGCCACTGGGCCAGGGTGATCCTGGCGGCCTCCGGCTCGAACCACTCCCCTCGACGCTTGTCGGTCTCGGTGCTTGCCAGGTACGCCACGGCGTCGGCCTTGCGGTCGAACGTCGCCGTGCGCTGGGACCCCAAAGGATCGCGGTAGCGGGCCTCCCAACGGCCGGTGCGGGGCGACCTTCGGACTGAGCCCATCAGCTCTTCCTCCTCGTAGTCTTCTTCCTGGTTGTAGCCGGCGGGCGGGGCTGGCGACTGGGCGCCCTTGGCACTTCGCCCTCGGCCTCAGCCGCCGTCCCTGTCGCAGAGTCTGCCGCCGACCCGTGGGGATCGACCACGGCCTGTGCCTCTGGGTCCCACCGCCGAGAGCCGGGCGGCATCCCGAGGTCGTCGACATCGACGTCGAGCTGGCTGGCCATGGCCAGCTTGGAGCGGCCTTCGAGATCCTCGAGCTGGTTGGCCAGGGACCGCAGCGAGGTCTGCCAGTGGCCGAGCCCGGTGAAGGCGTGGCGCACCAGGGCGGCCACCCGCTGGTCGGCCAGCGCGGCGATGCGGTGCTGGGCGTCGGTGAGGCTGCCGGGCACCGTCGCGGCCAGGAAGGCGTCGAGGCGCCGGCACAGGTCGTACTGCTGGTTCCTGTCGCCGAAGACCAGATCGACGAGCATGGCCACGTTCTCGCCCATGCGGGGGGCATCGGCGACAGCCAGTCGGGTGGCAACACCAACGCCGGCGAGCGGCGGCGGGGGCATGAAGAACCACGTGACCGGGCGCTCGTAGCACCGGGCGAAGGCCACGATCTCGTCGGCGGTGAAGTTGCGCACGAAGCCCCCGGCCACCGACCGCTCGGCCTGGGAGACGCTCGCCTTGGACCACCGCACCCCCAGATAGGGCTCCAGGGCCTCGGCCGCTTGGTCCTGGGTCCAGCCCTTGATCTCCCGGGCCAGGGCCAGGTTGTAGGCCACCACCTGGTTGGGGGTGAGGCCGACGAAGTGCTTCCGGTCGCCTCCGGAGTCCTCCGGCTTGGGTTTTTTCCGTACCACAGCGTGTCCCCTCGTGTCCGCCAGTGTCCCCTGGTGTCCATGCGTACCAGCACTACAAATCTACCAGTTGACGACCGAACCACACCAGCGTAACTTCGCCGCCATGGCCCGCCGGGCTGCGCCTGCCAGGAACACGCCACCGCCGACTCCAACGGAGCCGGCGCCGCTACGGCCTGCGCCATCACGGGCGCAGGCCCAGGGCCGCGCGCGGTACTTCACCATCCCCCAGGCGGCCGAGGCCTACCCGGGTGTGCTGACCGAGCGCCTCATCCGCCGCCTGGTGGCCGAGCGGCGCATCGCCTACAGCTACGCCGGGCGGCGCGTGGTCCTGGCCGAGACCGACATCGAGGCCTACCTCGACGCCAACCGCCACGAGCCGCTCCAGGGCCCGTGTGCGCCGTTCGGGGCGAGACGACTCTCCCCGGCACCGAGGTCGGCGCGCTCGCGCCCGGCGTGACGGACGGCGCCGGGCGCATCGTGGTCGGGCCGGCCAGCGCCGAGTTGCGCCGGTCACTTCGCCCCATCGAGTGGGTGGTGCTGGAGGACGTGGCCCTCGACGCCCGCCCTGACGGCGACGGAGCCCTGGTGGCACCCACCAGCGCACGGCGGGTGGCCGAGCGCCTGGGCCTCACGCCCGGTGCGACGGCCGGCGCCCTGGCCCGGCTCCGCTCGGCCGGCCTCGTAACCCACGCCCGCCAGGCCGGCCCCGCCGGTCGCTTCGGGCTGTCGGCCTACGTGCTCGGACCCGTGCCCGGCGTTGAGGTGCTTGACGCCGACGATCGCACCTCGCCAGATGTCGCCCCGCCGGACGTGGCTCCACCACCCACGGCTCCACCATGTGTGGTCAAGCCGCACATGGTGGCAGCGGAGAAGGCGGAGCCGCCGGCGTCATCCGGCGCGAAGCTGACGCGGGCCCGGCGCTTCGCCCAGGCCTCGGCGACGAGCGCACCGGCCCCTGCAGTGCGGGACCCGGCGTCGGCCAAGGCAGGCGTGGGCCGCACTTCAGCGCCGGACGATCGTCGTCAGCCGACGGGCCGGCCTCCGGCCGCCCAGCTCAGCATGCTCGACGCCTTCGCCGACCCTGCGTCCGACACGGCCCCGGACCAACAGCCATGACCAACTCCGTCCTTCACCCACATCCTCGCCACCACGCCCTCCCAATCCCCAACCCCACAACTCCCACCTCCACCCACCTACCACCAACCCCTACTCCCAACTCCACCACTACAACTCCCCCCTCCATCAACCCCTCTCCCACCACAACCCCCACCCGTACAGACACTTGCCACCTCTCCGAGGGGGCGGCGCAACCGGCGGCGGCAACGTCATCCTGACTCTCACAGCGCTGCGCGACCCCGAGTACCTCATCTCGTCAGTGGCCCTCGGCCTCGACGAGTACTACGCCGGCGTGGGCGAGGCCCCCGGCGTGTGGTCCGGGCGCTTCGCCGCCGAGCTGGGCCTCGTCGGCGTGGTCGATGCCGACCAGCTCCGGGCCCTGGTCCAGGGCTACGACCCCGTCACCGGCACCAACCTGTTGGCCGGGCGCCCCGAGCGCAGCGTCAACGCCTTCGACCTCACCTTCTCCGCCCCCAAGGGCCCGTCGGTCCTGTGGAGCCTGGGCAGCCCCGAGACCGCCTCGGTGGTGTCGCGCTGCCACACCGACGCGGTGGAGACGGCACTGGCCTTCATGGAGGACAAGGCGGCGGTGGCCCGCCAGCAGACCAAGGGCGTGCGCCGGCGTGTCGCCACGTCGGGCTTCGCGGTGGCCACCTTCGCCCACCGCACCTCCCGGGAGGGCGACCCCCAGCTCCACACGCATTGCCTGGTGGCAAACGTGGTGCGCCGCCCCGACGGCTCTCACGTGGCCTTCGACGCCAACCCGCTGCACGACTGGGCCAAGGCGGCCGGGTCGATCTACCAGGCCGAGCTGCAGCGCCTGCTCACCGTGCACCTGGGCGTCGAGTGGGGACCGGAGCGCAACGGCTGTCGGGAGATTGTGGGCTTCAGCGCCGCCCAACTGCGCGCCTTCTCCAAGCGGACGGTGGCCATCGAAGCCGAGCTGGAGGCGTCGGGCGCCACCTACGAGAGCGCCGCCCAGCGCATGCGGGCCGACGACGCCGCCTCCATCGCCACCCGCCCTCGCAAGGACCACTCCCTCACCCCCACCCTGTTGGCTGAGCGCTGGGAGGCCGAGGGCAAGGCGGTGGGGCTGGAGAGCGCCGTCGCCGTCGAGGCGGCCGTGGTGGGACGGCGGGAACGCGCTCCCGAGCTCAGCGCCGAGCACATCGTGGCCGGGCTGCTCGACCCGGAGACCGGCCTGTGCGCCAACGACGCCCGCTTCACCGAGGCCAAGGTGGTGGAGCGCATCTGCGCCGCCTCGGCCGGGCGCCTCACCACCTCCGAGATCCTGGTCCTGGCCGAGCAGCTCCTGGCCTCCGAGCACGTGGTGCGCCTGGTGCCCGACGAAGGGTCGCGCCGCCGACCTCCCGAGTGGTCCACCGTGGCCCACCGCCAGCTGGAGAACGGCGTGCTCGACCACCTGGACCGCCTGGTGGCCACGCCGGAGGCCGGCCTCGACGCTTCGGTGGTCGACGCCGCCGTCGCCGCCGAGGGACACCTGGGCGACGACCAGGCCGCCGCCGTGCGGGCGCTGTGCGGCAACGGTCCCGCCCTTCGGTCGCTCATCGCCCCGGCCGGGTTCGGCAAGACCACCGCCATCCACGCCGCTGCCGCCGCCTGCACGGCCGCCGGCCGTCCCGTGCTCGGGGTCGCCACCACCAACCAGGCGGTGGGCGGCCTGCGCTCGGTCGGTCTGGAGGCGGTCACCGTCGCCCGCCTGCGTCTCGACCTGGCCAAGCGTCCCCTGGCCCCGGGCACCGTGGTCATCCTCGACGAGGTCTCACAGGTGGCCACCAGGGACGCAGCTGTCGTGCTGGAGGCGGTGGTCGCCACCCCCCGGGCCCAGTTGTGGTGCCTGGGCGATCCCCGGCAGTCCCAGGCGGTGGGCGCCGGCGGCCTGGCCGCTGAGATCTCCCGCCTGGGGACCGACGGCGCCATTGTGGCCCCCGCCCTGGTGGTCAACCGCCGCCAGCGTGACGCGGTGGACCGGGAAGCCCTGGCCGAGCTGCGGGCGGGCAACGCCCCCGCCAGCCAGACCAAGCGCAGCGACCACGGCTGGGAGCACGAGGAGGCGACGCCGCTGGCTACCCGGGAAGCCATGGCCGAGGCGGTGGTGGCCGACATCGCCGCCCATGGTCCCGAGGCGGTGGTGTCGCTGGCCGTCTCCCACGCCGACTGCTCGGATCTGGCCGACCGCATCCGGGCCCGCCTGATCGAGTCCGGGGCCATCGGCGGCGACGCTATGGCCGGGCCGGGCTGGGGCAGCGGTGCGGAGCGCTCCTATGCGGACGGCGACCGGGTGCTGCTGCACACCAAGCCCCGCATCGAGGGCCTCCACAACGGGTCGGTGGGCACGGTGGTGGCCGTTGGGAGCAAGGGCCTGCAGGTGGACTTCGACGACGTGGGTGCGGTCATCCTGCGAGCCGACTTCGTGCAAGGACGGCGCCACGACGGCAACCCCAATCTGTCCCACGCCTGGGCCAGGACCATCGACGGTGCCCAGGGTGGGACGTGGGCGGCGGTGCACCTGCTCGGCACTGCCTCACTCGACGCCTTGTCCGGCTACACCGGCCAGAGCCGGTCGCAGACCCCCACCCACACGTGGAACACCCGCCCGCTGGCGGTGGCCGAGGTGGGCGGGGTGGTAGCCGACGACCGCAGCGCCGCCGAGGTGGTGCTGGGGGCCCTGAGCCGGGAGCCGGTGACCACCTTCGCCGCCGCCGACGACCCGTGGGTCCTGGACCGCCGCCTCGGCGCCGAGCGCGACCAGCACCTGGCCGTGCTTGCCGCCGCCCCGCCCGATCTGCGCACCTCGCTCGGCGTGGCCCGGGCTGCGGCCGAGCGGTCGGGGCGCCTGGCCGAGCGGGCCGCAGGGGACCTGGAGCGGGCCGAGGAGAACCTGGCCGGCTTCGGGCCGCTGTCGGGCCTACGCCGCTCCGGGCGCCAGCAACGCAGCGGCGCTGAGCACGCCCTGGCCCGAGCGGCTGAGCGGCTGGAGTCGGTCCGGGTCGAGCGGCGGGCGAGCGAGCACAAGCTGGCTGAGCTGGAGGCGGGAGAGGCGAAGCGCCTGCGCTTCGAGGCCGACAACGGGTGGCGAGTCGAGCGGGTGCGGGCCATCGACGCCGAGCTCGATCGCCACTGGGCCACCGCCACCCTGGCCGCCGTGCGCCAGGACGACCCGTTGGCCTTCGGCATCGACCGCCTGCGTTGTGCCCGGACCGTGGCCGCCGCCGACCTGGCCGCCTACCGGGCCGGCCTGCCCCCCGACCGCAGCGCGGCTGTCACCGAGGCCACGCGCACGCTGGCGGCCGCCGAGCAGGACCTGCGCAACAGCCGGACCGAGCTGGTGCAGCGCGGGCAACGCCTCGAGCTGGCCACCGAGCGCCACTGGGGGCGACGGGACAAGCAGGCCGTGGCATTGGCGACGAGGGCTGTGGAGCGGGCCGAGGTGGCGGTGACGGAGGCCGAGGCCGTCGAGCGGGACGCCCGACGCCGTCTTGACCCTGAGGCGACGAACCAGTTGAGGCGGGAGACGGTGCTGCGCGCCACCGAGCCGCGGCGGGCGGACCTAACCCAGGCGTTGGCCGAGCTCGACGCCGCCCTCGACGACACCCGTGCACAACGGGTGACCGACCTGTCCGCAGAGGCGATTGTCCCGGCGCACCTGGCGGCCGTGGTGGGCGACGTGCCCTCCGATCCCGGAGCACGACAGGTGTGGTGCGGGCTGGCCTGTCGCATCGAGTCCTACCGGGACCGCCATCCCGACGCCCTCGGCCATGAGGCCCATGGGGGAGTGGTGGCCGCCATCGGGCTCCGCCCGGCTGAGCGGTGGATGGACGATCCCGAGTGGGACGACCTGGCCGGCCAGCTTCACCACGGCGCCGAGCTGGTGGGTATCGCCGCCCAGGTCGAAGCCACCGGCGCCAGCTACGCCGACGCCCGCTCGTGGATCGAGGTCCTCGACCACGCCGGCGCACTCCTGGAGGCGCAGGGTCGCACGGCTGACCATGGGCTCGACCAGGACTCGGGCCTGGGCCTGGGCTGGTAGGCCCGAACGGAGTCCCGCTGCTCGGCGGATATGTGCGCACGATCTGTGCGAATCGCGTACTTCCCGAAGTCACGTATCGGCAAGCCTGGCGCCCGCCCGAGCCGCATCGGTGGCGCCCCGTATTCCCAGATCGGTTCGGCGGCGCCGCCGCGACCCGGCTCCCGATTCCGTGTCGGAGGCGCCAACGACCCGGCATCATCATTAGTTACTTGCCCCTGAAAAAGTCGAGGCAGAAACCCTTGTAGAAAGGGATTCCGATGGCGAGGGTGCTCGCGTTTCGGCCCGAATGTCGTCATGATGGCCTCAACCCCTTGTATGAGAAGGAGTTGAGGGTGCGCCGGGATAACCCCCGCCGAAGCCGAGGGTCGTGACAGTCAACGCTCCTGCACCGAGGGCCAGCGCCCCGACCTTCAACGTCGTCGTTGGGTTCCTTGCCACCCACGACGCACCGTCCCCAACGGCTCCGATGAGGGCCCCGCCGCCCTTGACGGCTGCTTCGACAACACAGGTCGGACCCCAGCAGAGCCCGCTCGGATCGGTTGCGTTCAGCGGGTTTCCCCCCACGTACCCGTACGCCTCCCGGGTCTGCGCCTCGATCGGGTCCCGCGTAAGGAACTGCCCCGTCCCCGGGTCGTAGTAGCGGGCCCGCAGATACTGGAACCCGGTTTCGGCGTCGGTGTACTCGCCGGCGAAGCCGAAAGGCTGGGCGGCGGCTGCCCCACCGGTGGACGCCAGCAGCTGGCCGTAGGGATCGTCGGTGTAGGTCGCGGCGACTGCCCCGGTGCTGACGGTCAGCAGGCCGGTGCCCCCGAGCTGGTCCTGGTGGTCGCCAGCTCACCTCCCCCCGAGGCGATGATGCGCTCCAGCACCATTCCACCGGGACCGGAGACGTAGCGGGTCGCCAATCCCTCCGGGCCCTCGCTCAGCAGCAGGGGCAGGCCCTGGGAGTGGTCCCAGGTGAAGGCGGTGGTGCCGGCCGGGGTGGTCTTGGCCATCCGCAGCCCGGCGCCGTCGTAGGCGTAGGAGTGCGCCATCGGGCCTGTGGGCACGAGGCCGCCGTCGGCCGGCGACGTCGACCACCAGGTGCGCCGCCCCGGCGGCATTCACCAACGAGATCAGCTGAACGGCGAGTGCTGGCATCAGGTTGGAGGCGTAAGCCGTTCCTGACCCACACGACGACGCCGTCGCCGCAAGAGCAACGCTGATCCTCCGAAGGCCGCCCAGAGGACGAGGCCGAGGATGATCAATCGGGGCCGGTCGCCACCCTGTGCCCATGCAATGAGTACGCCGCCGAGCCCGATAGTCAGCACGGCGAATGCGATCCAAACCTGGGTCTCGAGCTCAGGACACGTCGGAGCATGAAAACCTCGGCGATGACAACGCGGACAGCTCATCGTCAGCAACCGCACTCGGGGGACGGAAGGAAGTTGGTGAGGACGTCGCCGGCACCGAACGCGCTACCGATGCGACCGGCCACATCGGCGCTCGCGAGGTCTCCCGCCATCTTGGCAGCCTTACCGGCTCCAGCCCAGAGAACACCAACACCGAGTCCCATGCCGCCGATCGCTAGGGACTGTGTAACCCTCTTCGACTTGCACGGCTTGTTGTCGAGTAGTTCCGCGCCCGTAGAGAGGCCGAGGGCTCCAACACCCAGAGCGAGAGACGTGCCGCCGCTCGCCGGCACAGCAGCGACCGCAAGCACCATCGCGCCGCCCTGCATGATCCCGACCTTGTGATCGTTCACGTAGCTGACAGCTCTCCCGCCGGTCGTGTCCCAGCCGGCATCGACTGCGCCAGCGACATCCTCGACGATGCAGGTGGGTCCCCAGCACAGCCCGCTCGGGTCCACCCGGTTGAGCGGGTTCCCCCCGACATACCCATACGCCTCCCGCGTCGTCGCCTCGATCGGGTCCCTCGTCAGGAACTGCCCCGTCGCCGGGTCGTAGTACCTCGCCCGCAGATACTGGAACCCGGTTTCGGCGTCGGTCCATTCGCCGGCGAACCCGAAGTCATCGGCGACGGTCGCGCCGCCGCCTCCGAGGGTCACCGTGCTGCCGCCGGCGTTGGCGGTGGTACCGGCGGGCTTGACGGGGATGCCGTAGGGGTCGTAGTGGCGGGCGGTCTTGAGCTCGCCGTACTCGTTCGTCACGGCACGTACCGAGCCGAGTTGGTCGCCGTGGTAGAAGTGCCCGACCGGCCGGGCGTGCTCGAGCACGAGCCCGATGGCGGTGAGGTCGGCGACGTCGTTGTACACCGCTTCCAGTGTGACAGTCTGGCCGTGGGCGAGCGGTCGGTCGGCGATCATCGTGACCGGCTGCGCCGTGCCGACGCGGTTGGCCACGGTGCGGTGCTGGGCGCCGGCGACGGTGAACGTCGGGTCGGATGGGCCGAGCGGGTCGGCGGCGGCGGCGATGATGACGGCGAGATTGCCGACCTCTTCGGTGCCGACCAGCGCTGCGGTGTTGACGGTCGAGCCGGCGAGGGTGGCGTTGGTGGTGACCGTGGAGATCGGTGCGATCGGGTCGACGTTGCGGTACACGGCGAGGCTCAAGGTCTTGTCGTAGTCGCCGGGCGTGTACACGACGGTCGCGGGCGGGTCCTTCGCGTCGAGGGGGCTGGCGGTGAGAGTGCGGGACCACACCACCGTCGTGGTCAGGCCGCTGGTGACGCGGGTGACCTCGCTGAAGCCGTCCGGAGGTACCTGGATGCCACCGACGGTCGGGAACGTCGTAGTGAGGATGGCGACGTCACGCTTGCGATGTGTCGTCGGCATCGTCACCGTCAATGCCGGCGCCGTCTCCCCCGTGATGGTCAAACCTCCCAGGTAGGAGATGTCGGGGAGTGGATCGACGGCTGCGAGCACCTGGCCGGTGGGGCCGTACAGGAAGTGCCGTGTCCCGGCGGTGAGCAGCAGCGGCAGGGCGCTGTTGGTTGTCCAGGTGAACGAGGTGGTGACGGCGGGGTCCGAGCCGGGCGGGTCGATGGTCTTGGCGGTGCGCAGCCCCTCGGCGTCGTAGGTGTAGGTGGCGGTCTGGCCGTTGATGTTGGTCAGCCGGTTCCAGGCGTCGTAGCCGTACGTGGTCGCCGTGGCGCTCGCCGGGGTGCGTTGTGTCCGGTTGCCCCGCTGGTCGTAGCTGAACCGGATGGGTGCCGGTCGTAGCACCAAGTCGACGGCAGCGAGATTGGCGCTGGTCGAGTACGTCATGGTCGTCGATCCGGTCGGGCCGAGGCCGACGAGCTTCTGGTCGGCCAGCGCGAGGGCGGTGCTGACGGCGGGGACGGCCTGGGCGTGGACCTCGACGCCCGCACCGGCGGTCCAGGTGCCGGTCTTGTTGGCTGCGGTTCCCACTTCGGCGGCCGCGATTACCCGGGTCGACAGTCGGGCGTCGGCCGTGCGGGACCCGAGGGTCACGGTCGTATCGGCGACGGTGCCGGCGGTGCCGTGGTCCACGATCAGCGGTGCGGTGGGGTCGACCCCCCGGTACAGGGCGGCACCGACTGATTTCGGGTAGAGGCCCCCGCCGCTGAAGCGAACCTTTACGACCTGGTCCTGGGTGATCGGCTTGTAGAACACGGTGAGCTTGGTGGTGCCGGCGGTCTTGGTGGCCAGCTGCACCCACGGCGTGTCCATGGTGGCCGTCTCGGCCGCCGGGGTGGCGACGGCGACGATGGCGATGTCCCCGCTGTCGGCGACCATGCCGTAGCTGGTCGTCACCTCGTTGTGGAGCTGGTCGGTGACCGCGAGCGACGCGACCCGTTGGACCGAGGTGCTCTTCTTGGTGAGCTGGTGGGCGGCGTCGAACTCCTGTGTGCTGCCATCGAGCATGGACACGAGGTTGTCGGCGTCGTCGTATCCGAAGGCCGACTCGTCCACCTGGGTGAGCTGGTCGAGGGCGTCGTAGCCGAAGTCCTCGGGGCCTTGGAGCCCGGCGACACCGGCGACGGTTTCCTTGGTGACCAGCTGGTTGTCGTTGCGGACGTAGTCGAAGTTCGCAATCGCAGCGTTGGCGACGCCGTTCAGCCCGCGGTGGTTGATGCTGGTGGTGGCGGCGGCCTCGTCGAAGGTCTGGGTGATAGCGGTGTCGTTCGGGTTGACCTGGCCGCCTGGGTTTCCGTCGGCGTCGTAGCGGAACGTGAACTCCCGGAACTGCCAGTCCTGGATGCGGACCAGCTGGTTGGCGGCGTTGAACGTGCGGGTCACGACCCCGGCGGCGACGCCGGGGTAGTCGATCGAGGTGAGGTTGCCGGCCAGGTCGTAGCCGTAGTCGATCCGGTCGTCCTTGTTGTATCGCCATTCGCTGGTCATGCGGCCGAGCGAGTCGTAGGTCCAGTAGGTGGTTCCGGAGGCGTCGGTGCGGTACGTGCGGCGGCCGAGTTGGTCGTAGGCGGAGGAGCTGCTCACCCCGGAGGTCGACACCAGCTGCCCGGCGGCGTCGTAGGTCATCGTGGTGTTGGTGGCGTCGGGAGCGGTGACGGTCTTGATCCGCCCGACCAGGTCGCGGGTGTAGGTGGTGGTCCGGTTCAGGGGGTCGGTGTGGCTGTTGCGCCGGCCGAGCGTGTCGTAGCCGTACGAGGTCATTGCCCCGCCGGGGTCGGTGACTGCGGCGACGCGCCCACCGGGCAGGTAGCCGGTGGCGGTGGTGGAACCGTCGGGGCGGGTGATCTCGATAAGACGGTCGGCGTCGTCGTAGCGGTTGCGGGTGATCTTGCTCTGAGCGTCGGTGGTCTCAACGACGTTGCCGTTGGCGTCGTACTCGGCCGACGTGGTCGCACCGTCGGGGCGGATCGTGGAGATGACCTGCCCCAGCTTGTCGTAGACGACGCCGGTCGTGAAGCTGCCGGGCGTGGCGCCGGGCAGGTTGCCGCGCGGTGAGGTGGTCGTGAGCGGCCAGCCGACGGTATTGTACGTCGAGGTGGTCTTCGCGCCGGTGGGGACGTCTGCGGTCGCCGGTGCGGTCGAGGAGACCTGGTTCCCCGCGGCGTCGTAAGTGAACCTCCACACGTTGCCGTTCGGGTCGGTGACCTGGGTGACGTCTTCGGGCTTGGCTGGGTCGTGGGTGAACGTGGTCTTCGCGGTGGCGGTGACGGCGCCGGCGCCGTTGAGCAGCGCCCGGCTGATGGTCAGCGGTCGGCCCTGGTCGGTGTAGGTGGTGGTGGTTGCCACACCGGTCGGGTCGGTCACCTTGGTCGGCAGGTCGAGGGTGTTGTACTCGACAGTCGTGGTTCGACCAAGCGGGTCGGCGACGCTGATGGGGTCACCTTCGCCGTTGTAGTCGGTGGTGGTGGCCTTGCCGAGCGCGTCGGTCACCTTCGTGATGCCGAGGTGGTTGTAGTCCCGGGCGTAGGAGGTCGTTGCTGGCGTGGCGGAGCCGTAGCCGACGGTTACGGACTTCAACAGTCCGTACACGTCGTACCGGTGCAGCGTCTTTACCCCGGCCGGGTCGGTCACGATCGTGGCGTCGGCGACGGTGGTGTAGTCGAACAGGTGCACGTCGCCGGCCTCGTTGGTCTGGCGGATCACCCGTCCCTGCGTGTCGTAGACGTTCACGACGGCCTTGTTGGTCCCGGCGGCGTTGTGGCGCGGGTCGGTGACCGACACGATCCGGTTGCTGGCGTCGTAGGCGACGGATGTGACGCCGCCGTTCACGTCGGTGACCGTCGACAGCAGCCCCGCGGGCGTATAGCCGTAGGTGACGGTGCGAGCCGGGGTCGACGGATCGGTGATCGTCGTGATGCGGTCGGCGGTCCAGGTGACCTGCAGGCTCCGCCCGGCGCTGTCGGTGATGGCCGCCAGCTTCCCGGAGGTGTCGTAGGTGAGGCTGGTCTCGTCACCGTCGATGTCCTCGACGTGCGAGAGCTTGCCGGTCGCGTCGAAGCTGAACCGTTCGAACTTGCCCCGCTCGTACAGCCAACCCCCGCCCGGCACGGCGCTCAGCGTGCCGTACACACGGGGAGGGGCGGTGTATCCGCCGGCACCGTCGGTGTCGAAGAAGACCGACGTCCCGGACTCCTGGCGAATCTCCACTCGACCCGTGGCGGTGTCTTCGATCGCTCGCAGGTTCCAGTTGTGCGACCAGCCCGGCCCGAACGCTGCGCCGGTCTCACCCGAGCGCGCCGACAGATACGTGCGGGTCCACGACAGCGCCGGGGAACGCCCGGCGATCGTGGCGATGTCGGCGTAGGAGTCGTAGAAGTCGCCGCTGCGGGTCGACACCGGGTCGGCGCAGGCGGTCCAGCACGACTCGCCATGCCGCAGGCCCGGGTTCGGCCCGGCAAGCTCGAAGGCGGCGATCGCTTCGCAGTCGAGCGAGTTCAGGCCCAACACCTCGGCCGACACCTGCTTTTGCAGGTCGGTACCGAAGTAGTTCCGCAGGTAACCGGCAAAGTTGTACACACCGGCGGTCGCAACGGAGAAGGTCGCGGTGAAGGACCAGGTTCGGTAGTGAGGCGATTCCTCGGAGACGTAGTACCAGTCGAAGAGCCCGAGGTCGTCGGCGAAGTAGCCAGGGCCGGTGAGCTCGACCACCGGGTTCGCCTGAAGGCGGTGGCTGATGAACCACCAGTCCTCTCGCGCCGATCCGAAGATCCGAACTCGGACCTGCCGGCCGGCCGGCACGTACACGCTGCCGCCGGATCGTTCAGTCGACGTCGAGATCGCTGTCGTCTCCTCGATGGTGCAGGCCGACGCGCTGGCCGAGGCAGATGACGCACCGTGAATCACTGGCAGGAGTGCTGCGGCCAACATGAGCGGAACCGCTACCGCGACCGCGTGGATGCCTCGCCGAGCCCGGGGCGACCCGAGAGCTGCGCGAGCTGGTGCGCTACCGGGCCAAACTGGTCAACCTGCGCTCGGGGCTCAAGGCCCAGGTCCACTCCGTGCTGGCCAAGGAGGGTGTGGCGGTGGGGGTGTCGGACCTGTTCGGGGTGGCCGGCACGCAGCTTTTGGACACCGTGCAGCTGGCCGAGGCCTACAGCGTGCGGGTGGAGTCGCTGCGAGACATCCTCGAGGTGGTCGAGCGCGAGGTCGCCATGCTGGCCCGGCGCATCGCCGAGTGGCTGGGTGACGACATCGGCTACCACGCCGCGCAGGCCATCCCCGGGGTGGGCCCGGTACTTGGGGCGGTGTTCGTGGCCGAGATCGGCGACATCTCCCGCTTCGCCTCCGCCCGCCACCTGTGCTCGTGGGCCGGGCTGACCCCGACGCACCGCGAGTCCGACACCACCGTGCACCGGGGCCACATCTCCAAGCAGGGATCGCGCCTGGTGCGATGGGCGGCGGTGGAGGCGGTGGCCCGCCAGCGCGGCGCCACCGCGGTGCGGGCCCACCACCACCGGGTGGCCGAGCGCCGGGGACGCAACATCGGGCGGGTGGCGGCCGCCCGCAAGCTGCTCACCCTCGTCTACTACGGCCTGCGCGACGGCGAGATCCGTTGCCTGGGCGAGACGGGGTGAACGGACCGGGCGCAGCCCGGCGCGAGCTCGTTGCAGGTCATGGCCCCCGCCTTTGGCGGCGAGGCCGAGCAGCTGATTGAGCCCGCCTGGCTGCGGCCGAACGACTCCATGTCGCCCACCCGGCGCGACGAAGGGATGACCGGCACCCGGTTCCTCGGGCTGCCCTGCCAGCACCGCCTGGCCCTGGAGATCGACCGCAACGCGTCCTGACCGGCCGCACACTGGCCCGACGGACGGCGACCGACCGCAACTACGAAGCCCTGACGGGCTTCGACGACCAGTCTGCCGCCGGCAATGACCGGGCCGTCAAGGCTCCCCCTACGTGTGTCCTGAAAGTGGAGTGATCCCGATGTAGAAGGTCCCGATCACAAAGCGTGCTGTGCCGGTGATGGAGGATGGCCCTCCGGGCTCGCCGATCGGGCGGGGAGCCCAAACC
>JAHFUS010000087.1:0-8991 GCA_023264975.1 Actinomycetes bacterium
TTGTGCGCCATCGAGATCTCGCCGGGGCGCAACCAGGCTGACCCCCCTCCCACCAGCGACACCGGCGACGCCCCATGGTGCGGCGCCCGCAGCGGCGGCCGCCGGACCAGCCCGCCGGGCGGCAGTTCGAGGCCGGCGGCGGAGTGGACCCGGGTTGTCTCCAGGGCCGCGCCCCGGCCGAGAGGCGGCAGCAGCCCCACCAGGCGGCGGGCCAGCAGAGTCTTGCCTGCCCCCGGCGGGCCGGCGAGGAGCAGGTGGTGGGCGCCGGCCGCCGCCACCTCGAGCGCCCACCGGGCGAAGCGTTGGCCCCGCACGTCGGACAGGTCGCCGACGACCGCCTGCTCCCTGCCCGCCGGAGGTTGGGGCGCCTCCTCCCACTCCCCGTCACCCCGCAAGGCGTCGAGCACGACCCGCATGCTGGAGCCGCCCCGCACGAAGTGGCGGCCCACCAGCGCCGCTTCGGCCGTGCACGGCGTGGGCACCACCACCACCGTGCTGTCGATGGCGTCGACCAGGGGCACCATGCCGGGCACCCGCCGCAGCGACCCGTCGAGCCCCAACTCGCCCACGAACGCGGTGTTGGCCACCAACTCGGGCGCCAGGTCGCCGTTGGCCACCAGCAGGGCGATGGCGATGGGGAGGTCGAGACCAGGCCCGCCCTTACGTACGCCGGACGGCGCAAGGTTGACGGTGACCCGCTTCAGCGGCCACGTGAGCCCCGTGGACATGAGGGCGGCCCGAACCCGGTCGCGCGCCTCCCGGCAGGCGGCATCGGGCAGGCCCACGACGGTGAAGCCGGGGATGCCGTTGGAGACGTGGATCTCCACGGTGACGGGGCGCCCCTCGACGCCCAGCAGGGTGGCGGACGCAACGGTGGCGATCAACGGCGGGCTCCTCGACACTGGTGGTGTTGGAGGAGGGGCCTTCCGGCGGCCGCTCGAGCGCTATGAAAAACCTACAGGGCGGGTGTGACTTTGGGAAGAGGCGAGGTGGAGAGGGAACGAAAGGGCCGCTTCATCCGGCACTGGCGTTCGGAAACAGGACGCTCGTGCCGGAGGAACGTCGCTGTGCGCCCGCCGGCCGGCCATAGCTTGCCCGGATGACCGCCGTGCCGCCCGCCGACGACGCCGGCGGGCAGCTCGAGGTACGGCGCATCCAGCCCTACCAGGCCACCAAGGCGTACCGCTGCCCGGGCTGCAACCAGGAGATCCCGGTGGGCACCGGCCACCTCGTCGTGGTCCCCCTCGAAGCCCCCGACCTGCGCCGGCACTGGCACGCGCCGTGCTGGGAGCACCGGTCCCGCCGTCGCCCCGGCCGCCGCTGTTGAGGAGCCCGGCCGGGGAGACAACTCAAAAGGCGCCTTCCAAGACCTCGATCCGATCGCCCATCACCGACGCCACGTCGAAGCGGATCTCACGGGGCCGCAGCGGCGCCTCGGTGAGCCAGCGGGCGGCCAGGCGCCGAAGCCGTTCCTGCTTGGCCCGGTTGACCGCCTCCACGGGGGCCCCGAAGGCATCGGAGGTCCTCGTCTTGACCTCGCAGAACACGAATGCCCTGCCGTCACGGACGATGAGGTCGAGCTCGCCCTCCCGGCAGCGCCAGTTGCGCACGACGACCTCGTAGCCACGCTCCTGGTACCAGCAGGCAACCGCCTCCTCGCCGCTGGCGCCCAGGGCGCGCCGCCGGTCCGTCACCAGTCCGCCGGTCCTGCGGGCCGTCGCTCCGGTGCGTTTCGGAAGGACCGTCCTCCCGGGCCGGTCACGTCTATAGCTCCTTCTCGGGTAGCTCCTCCACGTTCACGTCCTTGAACGTGACGACCCGGACCGAGGAGACGAAGCGGGCGGGGCGGTACATGTCCCACACCCAGGCGTCGCCCAGTTCGATCTCGAAGTAGGTGCGCCCACCGTCGCCCTTGGCTTCCATCTTGACGTCGTTGGCCAGGTAGAAACGGCGCTCGGTCTCGACCACGTAGTGGAACATGGGGAGGACGGCCCGGTACTCCTGGTACAGCTGGAGTTCGATCTCCGTCTCGTACCGCTCGAGATCCTCCGCACTCATCCACTCATCGTACGGCCCGGGCGCGACACCCTGCGGGGTGCCGCCGGTGGTCACAGGAACGACGCGTTCGGGATGGGCCAGACGCGCAGCACCGTGCGGCCCACCACCGTCGATCTGGGGATCGGGCCGAACACCCGGCTGTCGGAGGAATTTCCGCGGTTGTCGCCCATCACCCAAAGGTGCTCGGTCGGGATCTTCAGCGCCGCAAAGTCGGAGGTGATGGTGCCGGGCGGCAGGTAGGGCTCGGTGAGCCGCCGCCCGTCGATGTAGATCGCGCCATCCCTGCCCTCCACCGTCTCACCTGGAAGCGCGATCACCCGCTTGATGAACTCCTCCGTGGACGGCTGCACCACGCCGACACCCTCGGCGACCTTGCGGAGGAGGCGCCGAACGCCACCGGCGTCCGCACGCTTCTGGTTGACGCACGAAACGGCCGGGCAGTCGAACACGACGATGTCGCCCCGGCGGGGGTCGTGGAGCCGGTACGAGAGCTTGGACACCACGACCCTGTCGTTGATCTGCAGCTGGGGCAGCATCGAACCCGACGGGATGTAGAACGCCTGGGCCACCAGGGTCTTAAGCAGGAAGGCCAGCACGGCGGCGCTGATGACCAGGATCGGGACCTCACGCGCCGTGTGCGTCCACGAGCGGCCCCGGCCGTCGCGGTTCAACGCCAGGTGCGTCAACGGGCGGTGCGCTTTTCCTTAATTTTCGCGGCCTTCCCGGAGAGGTCCCGGAGGTAGTAGAGCTTGGCCCGCCGCACGTCGCCGTTGCGGACGACCTCGATCTTGGCGAGCACCGGCGAGTGCACCGGGAAGGTGCGCTCGACGCCGACGCCGAAGCTGGTCTTGCGCACCTTGAACGTCTCGCGGATGCCGTCGCCCTTGCGGGCGATGACGTCGCCCTGGAACACCTGCACCCGCTCGCGCGTCCCCTCGACCACCCGCACGTGGACCTTCACGTTGTCGCCGGGCTTGAACTCGGGGATGTCGTCCCGCAGGCTGCTGCGGTCGACCAGATCGGTGGGGTTCATGGCGCGCCTCGCTCCTAGTCGGCTGCCCCGGCCTGGCTCTGCTCCCGCCGCGTCTCGGAGGACGGGAGGGCGTCGCCGGGGGACGGGACAGGATACCCGTGCTCCGACAGGATGCGCACCTCGTCGTCCGAGATGCCCCCGCGTGCCTCGATGAGGTCGGGCCGGGCCATCCGGGTGCGGTGGAGTGCGGCGGCCTTCCGCCACCGGGCGACGCGCCCGTGGTCGCCCGAGCGGAGCACCTCGGGGACGGCCCAGCCCCGGAACTCGGCCGGGCGGGTGTACTGGGGCTCCTCCAGCAGCCCGTCGCTGAAGCTCTCGGACACGGCGGACGCCTCGTTGCCCATCACGCCCGGGACCAGTCGCGCCACTGCCTCCACCACCACGATGGCGGCCGCCTCGCCGCCGGCCAGGACGTAGTCGCCGATCGACAGCTCGCCGTCCACCAGGTGGTCGACCACCCGCTGGTCCACCCCCTCGTACCGGCCGCACAGCAGGGACAGTCCCTCGCCGGCGGCCAGCTCCTGCGCCATGCCCTGGTCGAAGCGCCGGCCGGTGGGCGCCAGCAGGTACAGCGGTCGGGGCGGCTGCACCAGCTCCACCGCCCCGAACACCGGCTCCGGCGCCAGCACCATGCCGGCGCCGCCGCCGAAGGGGGCGTCGTCGACGCTGCGGTGCGGATCGGTGGCAGCCGAGCGCAGGTCGTGGACGCGCACGTCGAGCATCCCGTTGGCCCGGGCCCTGCCGATGAGGCTGGCGCCCAGGTACCCGTCGACCAGTGTCGGGAAGATGGTGAAGACGTCGATGCGCACGGGTGTGCGTGCGCCGTCAGTCGTCGAGGAGGCCGGCTGGGAGGTCGACGACCACCCGTCCCGGCTCCTGGGACACGACGAAGCGCAGCGGCACCAGTCCCCCGCCTTCGAGCACCAGCAGGTCGCTGGCCGGGTTGGCCTCGACCGCCACCACCGGGCCGTGGGAGACGCCGGCCGTGTCGACCACCTCGGCGCCGACGAGCTCGTGCACCCACAGGGCGTCGGGGTCGTCGAGCGCCTCGGCCGACAGGACCACGTCGCGCAGGGCCTCCGCACCGGCATGGTCGCCCACGCCGACGAAGGCCACTATCCAGCGGTGGTGGTGGGCCGACGACCGCACCACCTCGAGCGGGCCGCCGGCGGTGTCGAGCACGGTGCCGGGCGCCAGCCGCTCGGTGCGGTTGGTGAACAGCTCCACGACCACCTCGCCCCGCAGCCCGTGGGGCTTCACGACGCGGCCGACCTCGAGCGTGGGAGAACCCGCTTCAGTCGACGATGTCGACGCTGGCCTCCACGCCCTCGCGTGCGCCCGCGGCGCGCACGACGGTGCGGATGGCCTGGGCCACCCGGCCCCGCTTGCCGATGATCTTGCCCATGTCGTCGGGGGCGACGTGGAGGCGCAGGTCGATGCGACCCCTGCTTTCGTCGGCCTCGACCACCACGGCGTCGGGCTCATCGACGATCTGGCGGGCGATGTAGTCCACCACGTTGCGAGGGACGGCCCCGACCAGGCGATTGCCGGTGTCGTCGCCGACCTCGTCGCCCTCGTCCTCGTCGACCTCGACGTCCTCGACCTCGTCGTCCTCGCCCTCGACGTCCTCGCCCTCGACGTCCTCGCCGACGTCCTCGCCGACGACCTCGCTCATGCCGGCACGCCCGGCTTGAACTGCTCCCACGCGCCGGTGAGCTTCAGCAGCTTCTCGACCCGCTCGGTGGGCTGGGCGCCCTTGCGGAGCCACGCCACCGCCTTGTCGGCGTCGATCTTGATGACCGACGGCTCGGCCCGGGGCTCGTAGGTGCCCAGGATCTCGATGAAGCGCCCGTTGCGGGGCGAGCGGCTGTCGGCCGCCACCACCCTGTACGTCGGCTGCTTCTTCTTGCCCATCCGCATGAGGCGGAGCTTTACTGCCATGGATCTCTCTTCTCCGGCTTGAAGTTCGTCTAGTTGAAGTTCGGCATCGATCCGAGCTTGGGAGGCGTGGTGCGCCCGCCCTTCTTGCCCTTCTTGCCGCGCTTTTTGTTGAGCATGCGCCCCATCCCCATGGCGCTCAATTGGACCTGCATCTCCTTGAACTGCTTCAGCAACGCATTCACCTGGGTGGTGGTGGACCCGCTGCCATTGGCGATCCTTAGCTTCCGGGAGCCGTTGATCAGCTTGGGATCCTGACGCTCCGCGGCGGTCATCGACCGGATGATGGCCTCTACCCGCCCCAGCTCGGCGTCGTCGATCTTCGCCTGCTTCAACTCCTTGGGGACCCCGGGGATCATACCGAGGATCCCCTGCAGGTTCCCCATCTTCTTCATCTGCTGCATGTGCTCGAGGAAGTCGTCGAAGTTGTAGCGACCCTCCATGAGGGCCTCGGCCGCCCGCTCGGCCTCCTTCTGGTCGAAGGCCTCCTCCGCCTTCTCGATCAGGGTGAGGACGTCGCCCATGCCCAGGATGCGGCTGGCCATACGGTCGGGGTGGAAGGTCTCGAACTCGCTCAGCTTCTCGCCCACTGATGCGAAGGCGATGGGCTTGCCCACCACCTCCTTCACCGACAGGGCGGCGCCACCGCGGGCGTCGCCGTCGAGCTTGGTGAGGATCACGCCGTCGAGGTCGAGGGTCTCGTGGAACGCCTCGGCCGTCGCTACCGCGTCCTGGCCGGTCATGGCGTCGATGACCAGGAACGTGTAGTTGGGCGACACCGCTGCGGAGATGTCACGTACCTCGGCCATGAGCGCGGCGTCGATGCTCAGGCGGCCGGCGGTGTCGACGATGAGCACGTCTCGCCCGAGGCGCTTGGCCTCCTCGAGGCCCTTGGCGGCGACCGACACGGGGTCACTGGCCTCGCTGAACACGGGCACGGCGATCTGGCTGCCCAGCACCCGCAGCTGTTGCACGGCGGCCGGGCGCTGGAGGTCGGCGCCCACCAACAGGGGCTGGCGGCCCTGGTGCTTGAACCAGCGGGCCAGCTTGCCTGCGGCGGTGGTCTTGCCCGAGCCCTGGAGGCCGGCGAGCAGCACCACCGTCGGCGGCTTGGAGGCGTAGCTGATCTTGAGCGTCTCGCCGCCGAGGGTGGCGATGAGCTCCTCGTGCACGATCTTGATGACCTGCTGGGCGGGCGTGAGGCTCTGCGACAGATCGATGCCGACCGTGCGTTCCCGGATGCGGGAGACCAGGCCACGGACGACCCGGATGTTGACGTCGGCCTCGAGCAGGGCGAGACGGATCTCCCGCAGGACTTCGTCGACGTCTGCCTCGGTGAGGCGGCCGCGCCCGCGCAGGCGCGTGAAGATCCCATCGAAGCGATCGGACAGGCTGTCGAACATGCGGGGGCAAGGGTAGTGGACGGCCCCGCCCGGGCCCGAACTGCCCGCCGGCGGGATCGGCCGCCGGTCCGATGGCAAGGGCTCAGTTGACCGGGAGGGGCTCCCGCCCGACTCGGTGCCGGGGTCAGCGGGTCAGGCCATTGCTCTCCTTGTCGAGCCACTCGTCGGTGACGGCGGCGACCGGCACGCTGCCGCCCTCGGCCAGCTCGAACACGTAGGCGGGCACCAGCGCGTCGCCTGTGAACAGCAGGCCCAGGTGGACACCGGTGACGGTCTGCACGAAGGGCACGGGCGGCATCTCGGGCCGCGCCACGCCGGAACAACCCGTCGCCGGGTCGTCGCACACCGGCACGGGGTCGATGAGGACGCCGGGCTCGCCGGCCGGGGCGACGTCGATGGCGCCACCCCCGAGGCCGCCGTAGAAGGCCTTGAGGCGCTCCAGCCCGGCGGCGGCACCGACCAACGGGTAGTCGCCGATCCGGTCGGGAACGGCCAGGTAGCCGTTGCCGCCGACGATCTCGCCCTTCGGCCCGATGGAGACCGACGTGTCCATGCCGATCACACCGAGGCCGTCGACCCGCATCTCGACCCGGGCGTACCAAGCCGTCCATCCGTCCTCCACGACCATCCCGTCGGCGCCCACGCCCAGGGCGGCGAACGCCTTCAGGGCCAGCCTCTCGGCCTCGGCCCGCCCCGGGAGGTCGGCGGGACGGGCGGGCTCGGAGGGCACCGGGTACACGCAGGGCGGGTCAGGCGCGCAATCCGGGGCCGGGCACTTCGCGTCCGGAGGGCAGGTGGCGACCGGGGGTGCAGCCGGCTCGGCGCATGCGGCGCCCGGCTCGCACGGCTGGGGGGCGCACTTCAGCGTGCCGCCGTCGCAGACGTGGGTCGGCGGCGAGGTACAGGGGGCGCCGGCGCCCTCGCACGGCGGAGGTGCCGGTGCCACGCAGTCGGTGGCAGGGCCGCACCTGGACGCCGGGGCGGGAGCGATCGCCACGTCCGTGCAGGCACCGTCGGCGCAGCCGGCGGCCGAGCCTGTCGAGCCGCCGCCTGCGGCCGCCGCCGGCATGTCCAGCGCCACGGCGCACGTCGTCACGACGTCCTTCTCCGCCTCCGGGCCCACCGGCACGCCCGGGCACGCGGGCCCGAGGTACCAGGGCAGCCCCGCCACCCGCTCCACCCTGAGCTGGCGACCGCCGGAACCGACGACCCAACCGGTGGCGTCGGCCTGCACGTCGCCCGCCACGCCGAGGGACGCGGCGAGGCGGGCGACGCCGGCCTCCGTGGTGGCCGAGCCCAGCCGGTACCCGGGCGCCTCGGACGGTAGCTCCAGAAGGACCCCGTCGACCTTGTACTCGACCGATCCCGGCTCCATGAGGGCACTTCGGGTCGATGGGGCGCCCAGTTGCGGGGCCGCCTCGTCGGTGACCGCCCCTGTCGACGACCCGGCAGGCAGCTTCACCAGCCGTTGGTCGTTCCCTCCGTTGCCGGCGAGGACCGCCACCAGGGCCACCGCCACGGCGAAGACCACGACAGGGACGAGGGCAGGGGCACGGGGGCGCATGCCGATTGGACGCCGGTCCGCCCCGTCCGGGTTCCCGGTTCCCGGCAGATTCCTCGGAGACGGTCGGTGGCGGCGGCCCGGACGGGGAAGGTCAGGCGAAGAGCGCGTCGACGAACTCGGTGGGATCGAAATCGACCAGGTCCTCCGCCTTCTCACCTAGGCCCACCAGCTTGATGGGGAGCCCCATCTCGCAGGCGATGGCCAGGGCGATGCCACCCTTGGCCGTGCCGTCGAGCTTGGTGAGCACGACGCCCGTCACGTCGACCGCGTCGGCGAACTCGCGGGCCTGCACGAGGCCGTTCTGGCCGGTGGTGGCGTCGATCACCAGGAGGACCTCGGTGAGCTTGGCCGGCGGGCGCTCGGCGATGCGCCGCACCTTCTTCAACTCCTCCATCAGGTTCACCTTGGTGTGGAGGCGTCCGGCCGTGTCGGCCAGCACCAGGTCGGCGCCCCGTGCGGCGGCCCGCTCGACGGCATCGAACACCACCGACCCCGGGTCGCCGCCCTCGGCCCCGCGCACCAGGTCGGCCCCGGTGCGCTCGGCCCACATGCCGAGTTGCTCGGCGGCGGCGGCCCGGAACGTGTCGCCGGCAGCCATCACCACCTTGCGACCGGCCTGAGTCTCCCGCAGGCCCAGCTTGCCGATGGTGGTGGTCTTCCCCACCCCGTTGACGCCCACGAACAGCCACACGCTGGGCGATCCCTCCTCCAGGCGCAGCGACCGGTCCCCCTCGGCGAGGTGCTGCTTCATGTCGTCCTTCAACACCTCGAGGAGACGGTCCGGCGTGGTGATGCTCTCTGCCTTCACCCGTGTGCGCACCTCGTCGAGCAGGCTGGCGGTGAGGCCCACGCCCACGTCCGCCCGGATCAGCGCCTCCTCGATCTCCTCCCACGTCTCGGCGTCGATCGTCGACCTCGACAGCATCGACGACACGTAGCCGGCGAACAGCGAGCGAACCTTGCCCAGCCGGTCCCGGAAGCGTGGGCGGACGGCG
>JAHFUS010000087.1:9091-11948 GCA_023264975.1 Actinomycetes bacterium
CCGCCTGCGTAGGCGGGGCCTCCACCGCCTCGGGCGGGGCCTCCACCGCCTCGGGCGGGGCCTCCACGGTCGGGCGGGGCGCCTCCTCGGGACGGGTCGGTGCCGGCTTACGGGGGGCCGGCTCGAGCTCGACGCCGCGGTTGCGTCGGCGCGAGACGGCGACACCGGTCACGGTGGCCGCCAAGGCGAGGACCACGACCAGGATGAGAACGATTTCCATGACGCGAGCCTATGGGCCGCCCCGGAGCACCCGCCGTTGGTGGGCACTGGGTGCTTGCGACGGCGTGGGGGCCCGGAATCCGGACCCTGGTGCCGTCTGGACGGCGGTGACCGCCGTCGGACGGAGGGGTTCGGGTTCCGCACACCGATGCCGGCGCCCCGTGCGAAGGACAGCCGGCTAGGGCTGGCCGTCGATCGTTTGCTCGAGCTCGCGGTCGCGCGCCTCTTGCGCCTCGGCCGTCTCCGTGGCCTTGTTGATCGGCCCGGTGACGACGTTGCCCGACGACGGGTCGACGGCGGCAGCCGGGTCGACGGCGGCAGCCGGTTCGCCGGGCACGGCCGGCGTCTGGGCGGCGCCGCCTCTCCCACCTCCGCACGCGCTCAGCAGTGCGGCGGCGGCCAGCGCAGCGGCGACAACAGTCGGGACATGGCGGATTCGCGCGGTGCCCACCTGGTGGTCGTCGGCACGTTCAGCCGGCTACTGAACCGGGAATCAGGTGGCGGCCCGGACCCGCTCGCTCAGGACCTTGGAGCTCCCGCCGGGCGACATGGTCACGCCATAGAGGCAGTCGGCCGCCTCCATGGTGCGCTTCTGATGGGTGACGACCAGGAGCTGGGCGTGGGTGCGGAACTCCTCGATCAGCCCGATGAAGCGGTGCAGGTTCACGTCGTCGAGGGCGGCCTCGACCTCGTCCAGCAGGTAGAAGGGCGACGGGCGGCTACGGAACACGGCGAACAGGAACGCCAGAGCCACCAGCGACCGCTCGCCCCCCGACAGGAGCGACAGCTTTCGCACGCTCTTGCCCGACGGACGGGCCTCCACCTCGATGCCGGTCTCCAGCAGGTTGTCCGGGTCGGTGAGCCTCAGCTGCCCGCTGCCGCCAGGGAAGAGCAGGGCAACGAGGTCGGAGAAGGCGGTGGCCACGTCGGCGTAGGCAGCGGCGAAGGACGAGGCGATCTCGGCGTCGACGGCGGTGATCACCTTGGACAGCTCCCGGCGCCCCGAGCGCACGTCCTCCAGCTGCTCCTCCACGAACCGCTGGCGCTCCTCGAGATCGTTCAGCTCCTCGAGGGCGAGCGGGTTGACCGGCCCCATGGCCCGCAGGTCGCGGTCGAGGGCGGTGGCCCGGTCGGCGGCCGAGACGCCATCGGGCAGGGGCGGGCAGACCGCTCCGGTGGCGGCGAGCGGGTCGGCGTCCAGATCGCGTCGCACGCCCTCCACCGCCGTCTCCAGCCGGAGGGCGACCTCGGACGCCTCCAGCTCGGCCCGCCTGGCCCGGTCGGCCACGTCGGTGAGCCGGCGCTCGGTGGACATGCGCTGGGCCCGCAGGGCATCGAGGTAGGCGACGGCCGCCCGCAGCGCCTCGCGGTGCCGGCGGCGGTGCTCGTGGAGACGGCCGAGACCGGCCTCCACCACGGCCAGGTGGCCGGCGACGGAGGTTGCCAGGCGGGCGAGGGTGGTGGCTCGGCGCTCGAGCTCGGCCCGGCGGGCGCCGGCCACCTCGGGCGAGCCGCCGCTGCGCCGCAGCCGGTCGGCCACCTCGGTGCGCCGGGCCACCAGCATCGTGCGGCGCTCCTCGAGGGCGCCGAAGCGAACCTCCAGGTCCGTGCGCAGGGTGGCCATGGCGGTGGCGCGGGAGGCCAGGCGGGCCCGTGCGCCGCGGGCGACGGCTAGGCGCTCGACGCCGGCCGCCTCCTCCTGCTCGAGCGCCGGCAGCAACGACTCCAACTCGACCACCCGGGCCGACGACGACTCCTGGCGCTCGGCCAGCTGGCCCAGGTGCTCGGAGAGGGCGTCGCGCTCGACCTCGGCGTCGGCCAGGTCGGACCGCCGGCGCTCCAGCGTGGTGGTGGCCGATGCCAGGCGGGCCTCGTTGGCGTCGAGCCGCCGCACCAGGTCGGCCTCGGCGGCGCGGGCGTCGGCCAAGGCCGCACGGGCCGGCCCGACGGCGCCCGCCGCCTCCGCCGCGTCGTGCTCGGCCGTGGCGGCGCGGCACTGGGCCTCGGCCAGGGCGGTGCGGGTGGCGACCGTTCCGGAGCACCCGACCCGCCAGCCCCCGGTGGCAAAGCGGTCGCCCTGGCGGGTGACGACCACCAGGCCGGGGTCGGCCAGAGCCAGGTCGAGGGCCTGCTCCCAGCCGCCGTCGACGGCAACGGCGTCGGCCAGCAGCGTGTCGAGCAGCGCATCGACGCCCGGGTGCCGTGACCCCACGTGGGCGCGCACCGGTTCGCCGGCGGCCGTGTGGAGAGCGGCGCTGGCCGGCGCCCGTCCCCCGCCGAGGGCCAGGACCGCCGCACCTACGGCGGACCCGTCGCCGTGGCGCAGTGCGCCGAGGGCGGTGCGGGCGGCGCCGGCGCCGTCGACCACGACGGCCGCCACCGCCTCCCCGGCGGCCGCCTCGAAGGCGTCCTCCCAACCCTCGTCGATGTCGACCAGCTCGACCAGTGTGCCCACCACGCCGGCCACGCCGGCCAGGCGCTCGGCGCCGGCCTGGGCGCGCGCCTCGTCGAGGGCGGAGCCGAGCGCGTCGGCCCGGGCCGCCCAGGAATGGCGGGCCTGCTCGGCTTCCCGGAGGCGGGCCTCGGCGGCGGCGAGGACGGGCTCGGCGGACGCCCGCTGCTCGCGGGCGCCGGCCAG